>MVRU01000049.1 GCA_002067745.1 Syntrophus sp. PtaU1.Bin005 | reverse complement strand
CTGGGGATAACAGAGATAGAGATAATCCTTGGCCCTTGTGGCGGCCACGTAGAACAGCCTCCGCTCTTCCGCTTCGCCGCCCTCCTCCCGCAGCGCCCGATCCAGCGGAATCATGCCCTCGGCGCATCCCACCAGCAGAACCACCGACCATTCCAGTCCCTTGGCCTGGTGAATGGTGCTCAGAACGACCTTGTTCTCCGCTGCCTCCCCGCTGTCCGTTTCCTCCCGCCCGTCGGCATCCATGTTGGTCAGGAGGGACAGTTCGCTCAGGAAATCCCCGAGAGAAGAAAATTTGCCGGCAAACTCCGCCAGCTGTTCCAGATCGTCCTCGCGTGAAGCTCGGTCGCTGTACGTTTCCTGCAGATACTTCCGATAGCCCCTGTCCAGAATTCGATCAACCAGGCCCGGAAGAAACGACGCATCCCCATTCTCGCCCCCGAGATCCGCCATTAATTGCTGAAAACGCACCAATTCGTCCCTGGCCGATTTCGAAGCGGCCTTCAGAAATCCTTCCGTTAAAGCAGCCTCCAGCGGTTTGTCCGATGCGGCGAGAAAGTTCCAGATCTTTTCGGCCGTTTTTTTCCCGATCTTCGGGTAAAGGCCCAAAAGCCGTTTCCAGGCCAGTTCATCCCGGGGGTTTTCCAGGATCCGCAGATAGGAGACGACATCCTTGATATGGGCCTGCTCGAAGAAGCGGACGCCGGAGCGGATTTCGTAGGGGATTCCCCGGCGGGTCAGCTCCATCTGAACATCCATGGCATGGAAATGGGCCCGGTAAAGGACGGCCATTTCCGAAAGGGGAACGCCGTCCCTATGAAGCTCGAGGATCCGTTGGGCGACGAAGTCGGCCTGCTGCAGGGCATTCCGGGAGGGGACGACCACAGGCCGCACCCCGGCTTCGCGGACGGCCCGCAGGGATTTGGCAAATTGATTTTCGTTGTTGACGATGCAGAGGTTCGCCAGGTGCAGAATTTCCGGAGTGCTGCGATAATTGGTCTCCAGCTTGAAAATCCGGCAGTCCGGATACTTTTCCGGGAAGGACATGATATTGGCGTAATTGGCTCCCCGGAAGGCGTAGATGCTCTGGGAGTCGTCTCCCACCACCATGATGTTGCGGTGCCGGGAAGCCAGCAGATCCATGATCTCCGCCTGGAGAAGATTGGTGTCCTGGTATTCGTCCACCAGGAGATGCTCAAACCGTTCGCTGTAACGCTCCAGGACGTCGGGACATTCCATCAGCAGCCTGCGCCAGTTGAGGAGGAGATCGTCGAAATCCATCAAAGAGGACTGGCGTTTGCGCAGATCATAGAGAGCGGCCACCTTCCCGATCTCTTCCCTCCGGTGACTGAAAAAGGGATAGCGCTCCTCTAGAATCGTGGGAAGATCGACCGCCGTATTGGCGGACAGACTCAACATCCCGTAAAGGACATTGGCCTTGGGGAAACTCGTCCCCTTCGTTTCGATGCCCGCCTCGACGATGCAGGTGGAAATCAGCTGCCGAACATCCTCCGTATCCAGAATGGAAAAATTCCGCGAATAGCCCAGCCGTTCGGCATGGGCCCGCAGCATGACGTGGCCGTTGTGATGAAAGGTTCCGCCGAGCAGACGGCTGAGATCGACGGGAACGAGTTCCCGCACCCGGTTGAGCATGGAGCGGGCAGCCTTGTTCGTAAACGTGGCGAGGAGAATCCGCTCGGGTTTTATCCCGGTTTCGATCAGCCGGGCCACCCGGTAGGTCAGTGTCCGGGTTTTCCCGCTCCCGGCCCCGGCAATCACCAGCATGGGGCCTCCCGGTTCCAATACAACCCGGCACTGTTCTTCGTTCAGTTCTTTCTTGTAGTCGATCATGGCTGAACGTTCCGTAAAAAACTCAGAGGGCCTTTTTAACCGCTTCCACCGTTTCGGCGCTGTTGACGGATGCAAAGGTCTTGAGCAGTCCTTCTTTCTCGTAGAATCCGATCAGGGGGGCTGTCTTTAAATTGTAGGTCTCCAGGCGGTTGAGAATGGCCTCCTCCGTTTCATCGTCCCGCTGGATCGTCATGCTTCCGCATTTTTTGCACGTGCCGTCGGGCAGAGGGGGGTTGCTCTTGATGTTGTAGATTTCCTGGCAATCCGGATTGGAGCAGGTCCTCCGGGTCGTCAGACGGTCCAGGATCACGTCCCGCGGGACTTCCAGGTTGACGACGAAATCCAGACGGATGTGAAGCTTCTCAAGAAGCGACTTCAGGGCCTCGGCCTGGGGTATCGTCCGGGGAAAACCATCCAGGATGAACCCTTTTTCGCAGTCCGGCTGCTGAAGGCGGACCTCCATCATCTGCATGATGAGCCCATCGGGAACCAGATCGCCCCGGTCCATGTACCCTTTCGCTTCCCGTCCCAGATCGGTGCCTTCCTTGACGGCTGCACGCAGGATATCCCCGGTGGAAATCTGAACGGATCCGTCATAATCGGTCAACAGTTTGGCCACCGTTCCCTTGCCGGCCCCCGGCGCTCCCAAAAGAATGATCTTCATGTCGAAATAACCTCCTTCGTGTTTTAATGACGACCGTTAAGGTCGATCGCAGGGTTGGGACTATAGGAAAAAACCCTCGCAGGGTCAAGGAAATAGAGGTCCGCTGAGGCATTAATTCTTGACTTACCCGGCGGACCTTTTCTATAGTTGCCGGACTATGGCTGAAAGGAACAGGCTGAATTCCCCGAATTCGCCTTAGCCCGGCTCTCATGATTCGATATTCCTTCGTTGAAAATGCTGAAGCGGAGCTTTTAGATCAGGTCCTCGACCTGTACCGGATCGCCGGCTGGTGGCCCGAAGAGCCGAACCGGCTCCTGGCAGCCCGCATGATCTCGGGAAGCCATTTCTTTCTTGCCGCCATGGACGGTCAGCGCCTGGTGGGAATGGGCCGGGCTATCAGTGACCGCGCCAACGATGCCTACATTCAGGACCTGACGGTGCATCCCGATTATCGTCATCGCAGGATCGGCACCTGCCTGGTCAAAATGCTCCTGGCCCGCCTTCAGGCAGAGGGCCTCTCCTGGATCGGGCTGATCGCCGAACGGAATTCGTCTTCTTTTTATACCCCCTTCGGCTTTGAACCCATACCGGACTCAACCCCCATGCTATTCAAAAAATCATGATGTCATCGAAATCGTTCAAGCTGCTTTCCCTGGCGGATTTTCCTCGTCTGAAGCCGTTTTTTGAGTCCCTGAGGTTTCCCCTGGCGATTTATTCCCTGCCCTCCTTGATCGCCTGGAACAGCGAGGCCAATCCAACCTATTACCTCCTGGAGGAGGATCTTCTCCTCTTGAAAATGGGGGGGATGCTTCTCAGGGAGCCGGAACGCGATTGCCTGCTGCTGCCCCTTTCCCCCGCCCGGGACGTGACGCCGCCTGAACTGGAGGATATCGCCCGGCGCCATTGCATTCCCACGCTTTGCTTCGTTCCTGAAAATTATGTGGATCATTTCGGCGCTTCCACCGTGTTCGATCGGTTTTCCCTGACAGAACAGCCGGATTACAGCGATTACGTCTACAGGACAACGGATCTTGTCGAGCTCAGGGGGAACCGTTACCGGTCAAAGCGGAACCATATCTCGAAATTCCGCAAGATGTACGTGGAAACGGGCCGGGCAGCCGTCGAAGCCCTCTCGGCCGCCAATATTCCCGATGCCCTCATTTTTCTGGAGCGCTGGTGCGCGGAGAACAATCGCTGCCATCCGGAAGAGAACCCCAATCTCGCCCTGGAAAGCCAAGCCAGCCGCATTCTGTTGGAGTACCTGGAATTCCTGGAGGCCCAGGGGATCGCCGTCCGGATTGACGGAGAGATCCTCGCCTTTGGAATCGCCACGACCCTGACCGGTTCAATGAAGATTCTCAACGTTGAAAAGGCCGATGCGCACGTCAGGGGGCTTTACCAGTTTCTCGATCAGGAATGCGCCCGACATCTTTTTGGAGGGGTTGAGTTCATCAACAAGGAAAGTGACATGGGGGTCCCGGGACTTGCTTCCTCTAAAAAATCCTATGATCCGGTGAAACTGATCCGGTCCTACGAAATGTCGCTGCGGAACAGAGCAGGAATCTGACTCGAACGGGCGGGTCTTAGGGGAGGAGCTCATGAAACCTATCGGAACACGTCTTCTAAGGGGCGTCGAGTTTATCCGGCGCGATATTTGGAGAATACGAAGAATCCACCTTCCCCCGGGAAAATCCTTCTTTCTGAATCTCCTGAGGGTCCTGCTGCTCTCCGTTCGAGAATTTCTGGAGGACAAGTGCTACCTCCATGCGTCGGCCCTGACCTTTTATTCCCTGATCTCCATCGTCCCTGTTGCGGCCATGGCCTTCGGAATCGCCAAGGGGTTCGGATTCGAGAAGGTGCTGGAGGCTCAATTGCGGGAAAGACTGGCCGGCCATGAGGAAGTCCTCGCCAACGTCATTCAGTTTTCTCATTCTCTTCTGGAAAACACAAAGGGGGGATTGATCGCCGGGGTCGGCCTGCTTGTTCTCTTCTGGGCCGTCATCAAGATGCTCAAGCAGATTGAAGACTCCTTTAACGACATCTGGGGCATAAAAGAACGGCGGTCCATCAGCCGGATGTTCACCGATTATCTGGCCATCATGCTGATCGGCCCTGTCTTCGTTATCCTTTCCAGCAGCATGACCCTGTTTATCACGACCCAGGTAACCCTGATTCTGGAGACGTTCCCGTTCCCCGGATTTTTAAGCCCCCTGGTCTTCGTGCTGCTGAAGCTTCTGCCCTTCGGTCTTCTGTGGAGCTTTTTCACCTTTCTCTACATCTTCATGCCGAACACAAAGGTCCGCTTTTCTTCAGGCCTGCCGGCAGGCATTTTGGCGGGCACACTGTTTCAAATGCTCCAGTGGGTCTATTTCTCCTTTCAGATCGGCGTCGTTCAATACAATGCCATCTACGGAAGCTTTGCCGTTTTTCCCCTCTTCCTGATCTGGCTTCAGCTCAGCTGGCTGATTGTCCTTTACGGGGCGGAACTATCCTTTGCCTGCCAGAATGTGGATACCTACGAATTCGAGTCCGACGCCCTTCAGGCAAGCCACCGTGTCAAAACCCTTCTCGCTCTTCTGATCGCCTCTTCCCTGGTAAAAAACTTTGCCGCGGGGGGGCCCCCTTTGACGGCGCCGGAGATCTCGCGACGGCTCGAAATTCCAATTCGCTTTGTTCACGGCATCCTTTTTGAACTGGCTCAGGGCCATATCGTCGTTTCCGTATCGGGGGGCGATGCAGACGGGGAGGAGGCTTATCAGCCGGCTCTTGACATCAGAAGGCTGACGGTCCTATATGTCCTGGAGGCACTGGACCGCAGGGGTCTCAATACGCTCCCCTTCATCCATTCACCCGAATTTATGCGGTTGTCGGAAACCATGGAGCTCTTCGGTCAGACCCTTGAAAAGCTTCCGACCAACAGGCTATTGAAAGATGTATGATTTTCCGATCTCGTACCGAGGATTCCAGAAATGATGGGACATTTGGATTGCCCGCTTTCCAGGGAGTCGGCCGTCGCCTTTCCCGGCGCGGGGGCCCCTTGAAAGCAGCCTTTGTAGTGCGTTTTCTCAGCTTGATCTATGGGCTGATCCTGGCCGCCATCTCTTTTCTGAACTGGAAAGGTCCGGACTTCTTCTGGCTTGGCGCCTTGAATCTGTATCTTCCCCAGGTCTTCTGGACAGTGCCGGGAATCCTGCTGACCCTGTTGAGCTTGAAGGTCGACCGCTCATGGAGATGGATTCCGATCCTGTGCATCCTCTGGGTCCTTGGCCCCATCATGGGGTTCTGCTGGTCGCCGGACCGCCCCGAGCCGGCACCGGGGGACGCGACGTTGAGGATCATGACCTGGAACATCAAGTACAAGGCTCCAAAGAGCACCATTCTTCTTGACGAGATTACCCGCTGCAGCCCGGATGTCGTCCTCTTTCAGGACGCGTACCGTTCTCTGCGGGGGCCGCTGGGGAACTACTTCCGCAAATGGCACGTTTATACCTCGGAACAGTACGTTATTGCCAGCAGGCATCCCCTGTCCCACCTGGAGGTGATCGAGCTTCCCCTTGCCGGAAGGGGAAAGCAGCAGTTCCTTCGCTGCCGCGTTTATCTCGGCCCCCGGGTTGTATCCCTGTACAACATCCATTTTGTGACGCCCAGGCAGAGTCTCAATGCCATCAAGGCAACGAGGAAACGAATAGGAGACCTGCCCGAAGCCGGTTCAACCCTGGTCCGCAACGCAAAGATCCGCACCGCCCAGGCCGAAGCGGTGGCAAAATACCTCCGGGACGAACCGGGACCGGTCATCCTGGCCGGCGACCTGAACGCGCCTGATCCGTCCCGCGTCTGCGCGACGCTCCGGGAAGCCGGCCTGCACGATGCCTTTGCCGAAGGGGGAAAGGGTTACGGCTATACCTACGGACACTTCCTGCTGAAGGACAGATACCCCTGGCTTCGCGTCTCATGGATGCGGATCGATCACATCATGGCCAGTTCCGGTTTCACAGCGCGGCGCTGCTGGACCGGAACCGGAAGGGCATCCGACCATCGTCCGGTTATCGCCGATCTGATCTTGAAAAGCCTCTGATTCGTTTCAGGAATGTGCCCCCTTTCAATACCCGTCTGCCCTTGCCCGCCGGGGATCGAAGGCTCTGCGTCTCCTTTTGAGCCTCAGCCGGAAACCGACGGCTTCCCACCAAAAACCCTCTGGAAAATGAAGTCCACATGCTTCAGGAAGTTTTCAATACGGAAGACATCCTTCAATTCCCCTTCCGAAAGGTACGAACGGACCTCATCGTCCTGCATCAGCAGCTGCTGAAAGGAAATCCCTTCCTGCCAGGCCTTCATCGCGTTCTTCTGGACGAGGGCGTAGCCCTGTTCACGGCTCATTCCTTTATCAATGAGGGAAAGAAGGACCATCTGGGAAAAAATCACGCCATGGGTCCTGTTCAGGTTGTCAAGCATCCGTTCCGGATAGACGACCAGCTTATCCACCAGACCCGTAAAGCGTCCCAGCATGAAGTCCATCAGGATGGTGGCATCGGGGCCGATCACCCTCTCCACGGAGGAATGGCTGATGTCACGTTCATGCCACAGAGGGATATCTTCAAGGGCCGCCAGCGAATAGGAGCGCATCAGACGCGCCAGACCGGAGAGATTCTCCGAAAGGACGGGATTACGCTTATGGGGCATCGCCGAGGAGCCTTTTTGACCCGGCGAAAAATACTCTTCGGCCTCCCGCACCTCTGTCCTCTGAAGCAAACGAATCTCCTGGGAATATTTGTCTATGGAGGAGGCAATGATGGCCAGGACCGCGAAGAATTCGGCATGCCGGTCGCGCTGCACAATCTGTGAAGAGATGGGAGCCGGTGTCAGCCCGAGGCGACGGCATACATAAGCCTCCACCTCGGGATCGATAAAAGAGAAGGTTCCTACGGCCCCGGATATCTTGCCGGCACTGACCGCTTCCCTGGCTCGAACAAGACGTTCCCGGTTGCGGATCATTTCCGCATACCAGAGCGCCATTTTGAGGCCGAAGGTAATCGGCTCGGCGTGTATGCCGTGCGAACGGCCGATCATGACGGTGTCCTTATGCTGGAAGGCCTTCCTCTTGAGAGTCTCCAGGAGCTGATCCATATCTTCGATCAGGATATCCGAGGCCTGCTTCAGCAAAACGGCAAAAGAGGTGTCCAGGACGTCGGACGAGGTCATTCCCATGTGAATAAACCGGCCATCCTCCCCGACTTTTTCCGTCACGGAGGTCAAAAAGGCGATCACGTCATGCTTCGTTGTTTTCTCGATCTCGTCAATTCTGTCACTATCAAAAGCGGCCCTGCTCTTGATATGTTCAAGAGAGTCCGGGGGGATCAGGCCCAGTTGAGACATGGCTTCGCAGGCGAGAATTTCAATATCCAGCCAGGTCTGGTACCTGTTTTCCGGTGTCCAGATGGCAGTCATTCGATCTCTGGAATATCGCGGGATCAATATGCTTCTCCTTGTCTTTATTTTTTTATGTTAACAAAATTTCGGTCCCTCTCATAAACTAAAATAATCCAAAAAGGAATTAAAAAACTATCCATCCCCAAATAAATATATTATAGGAACGGCTCTTTGCGAATAATAAATGACGGGGTTTGCACTTTACAATCCGCCCGTTCGTCTCTAAGGACATGACCGTTAACAACATCGGCTTCCTCTCGATCTGATGGACAAAACGCTTCTAAAAAAATTTCTCCGGCATTCCCTGGGATGGTCCTTTATCCTGCTTGGAATTCTGGGTTGCTTTCTTCCGATTCTGCAGGGGGTCCTCTTTCTCTTTGTCGGCTCGCTCATCCTTGCGCCCGAAGTCCCTTTTTTTCATCGACAGCTCGGCAGATTCCGCACCCGCCATCCACAGATTTTTTTTAACGCCCGTCTGCTCATTCGCCGCGTTAAACGGTTCTTTCACCGGCGCCGCCCGCCACTGTAGCCATGTGACACTGAAGGATCCCGGCTGGAAATGAGCCCTGTGTCGGGGCAGTGGATGGGCATTCAAAATCCCTCAGCCTTTGTGAGAACTTGGAATAAGGGTTGAATTTTGTTGCATCTGCCGGATGAAGATGTTAGGAGCGTGGTGTATGTTGAATAGCAATGCGATGACCATCTGGTGGAGGTTCCTTCCATGAAAAAGATTTTGCAGCTGCTGGTACTTGTTTTCTTGACAGCCATGGCCTTGCCGCTGGGGGCGAAGGATAGAGCAACGGTGGCCGTCGTGCCCTTTACCGTCCACAGTGCCGATAACATCGACTATGTAAGGCAGGGCATCTCGGATATGCTGGCGTCCCGCATCGCTGCCGATGGGAAAATCACCGTACTCGGCAAAGAGCTGATCCATGAAGCCATCAAGGACAAAGCCGGGAAGGACCTGACCTTGACAGATGTGGCCGCCCTGGGGAAAAAATTGAACGCCGATTATGTCGTCTCGGGAAGCATCACAAAAATTGGAAACAGTCTGAGCATCGACGGAAAGCTCGTTGATACCGCCACCTCCAGATCCTCCGTCGGTATCTTCGCCCAGACCCAGGGCATGGATGAAGTCATTCCCAGGATTAACGATTTCGCCCAGCGCATTGTGCAGCAGATTTCAGGGGCCGCGCCTTCAGGCTCCTCCCCTCCAGCCGTTGCGGCCCCTGCGCCGCCGACCTCACCTGCCGCCCCTGCCAGGCAGCTCCGCGGCGACCGTGAGTCCGGGATTGTCAGCGGCATGAAAAGCAGCAGGAAGGGAACGTTCACCTCCATTATCAACCCCGATTTCATCGAAGGTGCCCAACCTCTGGATCGAAAGGGATTCTGGATCAGCCAGAAGTACCCCGTTGAATTTCGAGGAATCTCCATTGGAGACGTAAACGGTGATAAACTGCAGGAGGTCGCCGTCGTTGATCGCAGCAACCTCTATATCTACCAGAAGAAAGACAAGGATTTCAATCTTCTCCATAAGATTCCAGGATCCATCCAGGACAGCTACATCGCGGTGGACGTGGCGGACATCAATCAGAACGGCGTTGCGGAAATTTTTGTGACCAGCGTCAAGGAAAAGCAGCTCAACAGCTTTGTCGTTGAATGGAAAGAGGGCAAATATCAAGTCATAGCCAAAAATCTGAGGCTGTTTTTAAGGGTGATCGAGCCTTCCGTCTCCTCCCCTCAACTCCTCGGTCAAGCCTGGGGTCTGGATGGAACGTTCAATACGCCCATACATGATATTATCTGGGACGGGACTCAGTACAAACCGGGAAACAGGATGAAAATTCCCCAGGGCTTATCGGTGTATGGATTGACCCTGGATGATATGGGGATGGGTGGGGGTGAAAAGATCATTGCCCTTGACGACTACGACTATATCCGGATCTATCAGCAAACGGACAAGCCGCTGTCAAAACTCAACGTTTTCGGAGGAAGCGACGAGCTGCTTTGGAAGAGCGACGATGTCTTCGGTGGAAGCAATACCTACGTCGAGGACATCAACAACCCGAATCCCCTGGATGACGTGAAACGGACCTACATCAACCTGCGGATCCTGACCTACGACATCAACAAGGATGGGAAAAAGGAGATTATCCTGGTCAAAAATCTCTCTTCGGTCGGCCGGGTTTTGCAAAACATGAAGCTTTTCACCTCCAGTGAAGTCTACAACCTGGAATGGGACGGTCTCGGTCTTCTTGAAAACTGGAGAACGAGAAAGATCAACGGGTATGTGTGTGACTACGCCTTCAAGGATATCGACAATGACGGCCAGAACGAGATTGTTCTAGCCATGGTTTTATCCACGGGGGTTTCCGTTCAAAATCGAAGCGCCCTGGTCGCCTATAAATTATCAACCCCGCAATAAGGGGGTTGACAACGGCAAACAGGTAGTATATGGAGGTTCTTCCCAAAGCATAACGGCACAATACAGTCGAGAGATCATTTTTTTGAGAGGATATCCGCAGAGTATTTTATAAGCGGTTCCTTAAGAGAGTACGAGGCGGTGTAGCTCAGGTGGTCAGAGCATGCGGCTCATATCCGCAGTGTCCGGGGTCCGAATCCCTGCACCGCCACCAAAACAAAAAAACCCGGTCGGAAAACCGGGTTTTTTTATGATCCATATCCTTTCCGGATCATAGACGCTCAACAAGACAAGACAGGACCGCCGCAGTCGTCAACAGCCCTGCATCGCCGGGGGCGTGCAGGTCGTCTGCCGGACAGAGCGCCTTTTTCAAGATCCCCCGCATCACGGAAACAACATGAATGCTGTCAGAAATGAAATCGCTCCCGCTCTTTTGCAGCAGCGGGCTTCCCTTCGTTGCCGCATCGAAGAGAAGCTGGGAAATGCCCCCCTGGATTACGCAGATCAATTTTCATATATCAAGAAGACCTGGAAGGAGCACAAGAAGCATCTCGCCGCCGGCGTGTTTCTCCTCCTCGAGTACCGGGGCGGGCCCGAACGGGCAGAGGATGCGGAACCCCTCATCGTTCTGATCAAACGTTCTTCAACGGTGTCGCAATCGGGAGATATCAGCTGTCCCGGAGGAATGTTGAACCCCCTGTTCGATTCCCTGGTCAGCTGTTTTCTCACAGTGGGAGTTCCTCCTATGCTAAGGGGAGAGGCTTTGAAGTTCGCTCGCCGGAGAGACAAGCGCACATTTCGTGCGATACGCCTGTTTCTGGCCAATGCGGCCAGGGAGTCCTGGGAGGAGATCGGTTTGAGCCCTTTCAATGTCTCCTTTCTGGGTGCGTTGCCGACCTATTCCCTGCGTCTTTTCCGAAGGACCATTTTCCCCGTGGTCGGACTTATAAAACATTCCTGGCAATACAAATCCAACTCCGAAGTTGAAAAGATCATAGAAATACCGTTAAATGCCTTCTTCAATCCAGGCAATTACGGCCGTTTTTACTTCCAGTCCGATCGTTCATGGCAGAAAAGCGATGAATATCCAGACTATTTTCCCTGCCTGATCCTCAGGCAGGAGGATGATACGGAAGAAATTCTATGGGGAGCCACCTTCAATATCGTTACGAACTTTTTGCGTATCGTGTTCGAGTCACCCCTACCCATGTTCCATGAAAACACCAGGTACGTCAGCAAAATCTTTCCGCCTAACTACCTGAAGGGGAATACCAGGGAATAGCGGAGGGGCGTTCATCCCGACCAGGGGAAACGGGGTCTTTTTTTTGCAGAAGGGAATTTCTCTGCAATTTCCAGAGGAACACAAAGAAGATGAACATGTTTAAAGCCTTTGTTTTCGATTTTGACGGGACGCTTGCCGAGCTGAACATCGACTTTACGTTCATGAAAGAAAGCATCATTTCCCTTGCAAAGGGGTACGGAGTCGCACATGAATCCCTGGGGAACCTGCTGATCCTGGAGTTGATCGATGCGGTCCGGGAAGAGATTTCCAGGGAAGCCCCGTCCAGGTCCGCGGTCTTTTACCGGGAGGCGCATCACCTGATCGAGGAGATTGAACTGGAGGCCGCCCGCAGAAGCGTTTTACTGAGCGGCACGCTGTCTCTTCTGTCTACATTGAAAAAACAGGGCCGTTCAATCGGAATCATCACCAGAAACTGCCATGCCGCCCTGACCCTCGTTTTCCCGCAGATTGAAGACTATTGCGATGTTCTTCTCAGCAGGGACCACACCGAAAAGGTCAAGCCTCACCCGGATCATCTTCTGAGAACCCTTCGCCTTCTGGATACGGCACCGGACCGGGCGGTCATGGTCGGGGATCATCCCCTGGACATAGGCCTGGGCCGCAAGGTGGGGACCTACACGATCGGCGTTCTGACGGGAAACTCGTCCGCCGACGCTCTGGCCGCGTCCGGCGCCCACCGGGTTCTCAACTGTGCCGTCGACATTCTTGACTTCATAAGCTGAACTTTCAGCCGCTAAAATTATCTATTGACAAACATTTTGAAACTCAGTAATAAAAATCTCATAGAAAAGAAAATGATGTTCAGAAGACAGAATGGACGAAGGCTTTTAGAAATGACAATCCTCACCCCCAATATCCGCATCGCCATAATTATCGGCATAATTAGACCCGATCGTGATCGGGGCCTGATAGGGGGGTAGTCTTTTTCTGTATAGAATCGAAAAATCCGTTATCAGGTCGAACTGATAACGGATTTTTTTTTGCCGGAACTCAAGGAGAGCAAAAAAGATGACACAGCCAACAGACGTATTAATCTACGACACCACCCTCAGGGACGGAACGCAGGGGGAACGCGTCAATTTCTCCGCAGAAGAGAAGCTTCGGATCGCCCAGAAACTCGACGAGCTGGGATTCCACTATATCGAAGGAGGATGGCCTGGCTCCAACCCCAAGGACATGAGGTTTTTTGATCTTGCAAAGCGAATCCCTTTCAAGAACACCCGCTTGACGGCTTTTGGCAGCACCAGACGGCCCAATATCCGCGTCGAAGACTGTGAAAATATCCGGACTCTTCTTGCGGCGGAGACGCCCGCCGTTACGATCTTCGGAAAATCCTGGGATCTTCATGTCACCGATGTACTGGTCATTCCTCTGGAGGAAAACCTTTCAATGATCCGGGATTCGGTCGCGTATCTGAAGGCGAACGGCAAGGAAGTCATTTATGATGCGGAACACTTCTTCGACGGCTACAAAAAAAACAGGGACTACGCCCTCTTGAGCCTCGACACGGCCTGGAAGGCGGGAGCCGACTTTCTCGTCCTCTGCGACACCAACGGCGGCACCCTTCCCCATGAACTGACTGAAATCGTGGCTCACATCCGGAAGATCCTGCCTGAGGCTCCCCTGGGGATCCATGTCCACAACGATGGAGATCTCGCGGTAGCAAACTCCATTGCCGCCGTTCATGCCGGAGCGACCATGGTTCAGGGCACCATAAACGGCTACGGTGAGAGGTGCGGCAACGCCGACCTGATTCCCATCATTGCCAATGTCCAGATTAAAATGAACCGGCGTTGCCTGCCTGACTCCTCGGTCCGGCAGCTGACGAACCTGTCTCATTACATCAGCGACGTGGCCAACATTCCGCCGCAGAATTCAAGGCCCTTCGTCGGCCGCAGCGCCTTCACCCACAAGGGAGGCGTCCATGTAAGCGCCATTCTGAAGAATTCTGCAGCGTATGAACACATCAAACCGGAGCTTGTGGGCAACCAGCAGCGCGTCCTCGTCTCCGACCTCTCCGGTAAGAGCAACATCGAGTACAAAGCCAGGGAGCTCGGGATCAGCCTGGGAACCAAGGACGCCATCAGCACAAAGATCGTCAAGAAGATCAAGATCATGGAAGATGAAGGCTATCAATTCGACGCTGCGGACGGATCGTTGTCTCTGCTGATGAAAAAGATCACCGGCGAATTCAAGGAGCCCTTCGTGCTGGAATGCTTCAATGTCATCAACTCCAAAACGGAAAACAATCCTTCCTTGACGCAGGCCACCATAAAGATCGTCGTGGGCGATGAGGTGGAGTTGACCGCCGCCGAGGGCAACGGGCCGGTCAATGCCCTGGACAACGCCCTGCGCAAGGCCCTGGTCAAATTCTATCCCCAGATCAGCGAAGTTCACCTGGTGGATTTCAAGGTCCGGACCCTCGAAGGCGCCGACGGAACCGCGGCCAAGGTCAGAGTTCTCCTTGATTCAAGGGACGACGAGGAGGTCTGGAGCACCATCGGAGTTTCCACCAACGTCATTGAAGCAAGTTGGCACGCCCTTGTGGACAGCATTCAGTACAAACTCTGCAAGGATAACGTCAACAAGCACCATACAAAGGAATGAGGCCGCATCAAAACGGCTTCTTCCCCGCCAGGCACCTGCCCCGAGGCGGCACCAGCACCCCTTGTCTTTCCTGAAATTCTGCAGGGTGACAAGGGGTTGTTTTATTTCACCCTGCCACGCGACCGATCCACAAAGTTTTATTTCAACAGCACTCCGTAATATTGATATATTCATTATTTTATGTTATTAATCCAAGTTAATGAAATTATATCCGTGACACTGAAAGCACCTTCTCTATGCTGTTATCAATAAACAGTCAGAACCCCCAGGCCCGACTGATCAAGAAAGCTTCCGAAATCCTGCAGAACGGAGGGCTTGTCATTTATCCAACGGATACGGTTTACGGTCTCGGATGCAGTCTCTTCAATAAAAGAGGGATTGAAAAGATATACGAAATAAAAAAAAGAAGCAAAAAGCAGCAGCTCAGTTTCATCTGCTCCAACCTCAAGGACATCAGCCAATACGCCCAGGTGACCGATTTCGCTTATAAAACCATGAAGCGTTATCTCCCCGGGCCCTACACCTTCATTCTCAAGGCTTCAAGGCTCGTTCCGAAAATCATTCTGCCAAAGAAACAAACAACGGGAATTCGAATACCGGACAATCGGATCTGCATGGCCCTGGTGGCTGAGCTGGGGCAACCCATCATCAGCACGAGCGTCAAAGCGGATGACGATTCCTATCTGAATGATCCTGAAGAAATTGAAAAGATGTTCAAAAACCGAGTGGACATTACGATTCATGGGGGCATCATCTCGCCTGAACCCTCCACGGTCATCAGCCTGATCGACGATACCGTGGAAGTTCTGAGAGAGGGCAAGGGAGATGTTTCCGAATTTACCTATTGACATTCCCACAGGCCGAACCAAGGCGGCCAGGAATAATAAAAGACGCCGGAAGGAAAGCCCGGGAACAAAAGTCCGGGCTGCAGTCCGCAGGAGCGGATGCCTGACGCAATAAAAGGAATCTTATGAAACATATCATGTTGATCAACGCTGTTCATCAGGAACAGAAACGCATGGCCATCGTTGAAGACGGCAAACTTGTGGAATTTAACATCCAGATGTCCCTGCGGGAACCCATTACAGGAAATATTTACAAGGCCATCGTCCTGAAGGTTGAGCGTGGCCTGCAGGCCGCCTTCGTCAATTTCGGCGTCGGCAAGGACGGGTTTCTCCCCCTGCGCGATGTCAGTCCGGAATACTTTACCGAAAAGAAAGATAATGGCCGGGACGGTTCCGGTTCCCGGAGCGCATTAAAAACCGGGCAGGAAGTCATCGTCCAGGTGGCCCGCGAAGTCAGCGGGCGGAAGGGAGCCCTGCTCACTACGTACCTGTCCCTTCCGGGACGCTATCTTGTCCTTCTGCCCAACAAGCACAGCAGCGGAATCTCCCGGAAAATCGAGGACGAAGAAGACCGGAAACAGTTAAAGACCCTTGTGGAGCAGATTAAAATCGATGAGGGAATGGGCTTTATCGTTCGCACCGCAGGGATCAGCCGGACCAAGCAGGAGCTGTCCCGCGATTATCAGCACCTGCTGAGACTCTGGAAGGAAATCAAGAAACGGGCGGAAACAGAGCCGGCACCGTCACTGATCTATCAGGAAAGCGATTTCGGTGTGCGCAGTCTCAGGGATTACTTCACTTCAGAAATTGAAGAAATCCAGGTGGACGATATCGACACCTATCGCAAGATGAGGGCCTACTGCAAGACCGTCGTCCCCCGGAATCTCAGGATGATCAAGCAGTACAAGGAAAGGTTGCCCATTTTCGGCCGCTACAACCTCGAGGAGCAGATCCGGGAAATCTACCAGGAACGGGTGGAGCTCAAATCCGGCGGATCCATCGTCATCTGTCCGACGGAAGCGATGATCACCATCGACGTCAATTCCGGAAGGGCCTCCAACAAAAAGAATGTGGAAGACACGGCCTTCAAGACCAACCTTGAAGCCGCCGAGGAAATCGCCCGGCAGCTTCGGCTGAGGGATCTTGGAGGGTTGATTGCCATCGATTTCATTGACATGATGGACAGGAAACACGAGGCTGAGGTGGAAAAAACCTTCAAGAAGGCCCTCACCCTTGACCGCGCCCGCATTCAGCTGTCCCGAATTTCGAAATTCGGGATTCTTGAACTTTCACGTCAGAAGAAGCATTCCACAATCCAGGAAATCAGCTACACCTCCTGCCCTTTCTGCAGCGGTCGAGGCGCGCGCCCCTCTCTCGAATACACGGCTCTAAGCGCCTTCCGAAAGATTGAAACGGACGCGGCCAAGGAAAAAGCCAGCGCCCTGAAGATATGCGTTCCCCACGAAATCGCCGACTACCTGCTCAACCAGAAGCGCAGCGACATTCAGAGGATCGAAGGCATGTACGATCTCTCCATTCACGTATCGGGAAAAGCGGACATGGTCTGGGACCACGCGATCATTACATCTGTTCCCCGAGAAGCGGTCACAGATTTGTCCGATCTGAACGGAGAGGGCAAGATGGTCCTGTCGTCTGAAATGCCTTTCGCCAGGGAAAGCGACCTTGCCGCTCTTGAAATCCCTGAAGAACAGCCACAGAGCGCCCCGGAAGCCGACACTTCGGAGGAGCGCTCCGCTGCCGCCGAACCGGCCAAGAAGAAGAGCCGGCGTCGTCCGCGCCGTCGACGTAGAAAACCGGAAGAGAAGACCGAGATCGCCCTGTCGGGTTCCCAACAGGGCAACCCGGATGAGGTTCTTACGGAAGAGGGGGCAGACATCAAAGAAGGCATCGGCATTCCTCCCCAGCCCATCGCCGAGCCCATCGAAACCGGCCCTTCGGATCCGCCGCGCGCGCGGGAGAGCGAGGGCGAACATCACGATGTTGCCGAAAAGGAACCGTCCGCTTAATTGCGGCATCCTTTTCCATACGGGTGCAGGGGCGTTTCGCCCGGACAGTGGACCTGCCGAAGCTTCCGGGAAAGACGACGCCTTTCTTCCATTAACGGTGTGACCCGTTGAAGTGAAGGCGACTGCGCCTCACCAGTTCCTTACTCGTCCCCGGCCAGGGCTCTGGATCGAAGGGCAGCCTTTTCAACAGCCGACATCAGCGTTGCTCTCACTCGGCCTTCTTCCAGGGCCTTTAACCCGGCGATGGTCGTTCCGCCCGGAGAGGTGACCATATCCTTGAGCTCTCCCGGATGTCGACCGGTTTCGAGACAGAGCTTTGCCGACCCGAGAAGGGTCTGCGCTGCCAGTTTTAGAGAGATGTCCCGCGGCAGCCCCAGAAACACGCCGGCATCGGCCAAGGCTTCCAGCATGACGAACACATAACCTGGACCGCTGCCGCTGAGACCCGTGACGGCATCCATATGATTTTCAGAAATGGTCACGGTCAACCCCACAGACTGAAAGACCCGGTCAGCCGTTTCAAGGTCCTTCTCCGTGGCGTGAGAACCCGCAGCGAGGGCCGTCATTCCTTCCCCGACCAGAGCCGGCGTATTGGGCATGGCCCGCACGACCCGCACCGGCCCGGAGAGTCGTTTTTCAATCGCCCTCGTGGAGACGCCCGCGGCAATTGAAATAATCAATTGACCCGGATGGGCGTCGCTTGAAATCTCGTCCAGAAGAGCCGGCAGATTCTGGGGCTTAACCGCCAGGACCAGGATATCCACCTCCCGGACAAGCTCGCGGTTTGCCGCCGGAACGACCAGGGGATAGGCCTTGGATATTTCCTCAAGACGCTCCTTGACGGTATCCGCAACACGAATCTGCGCTGAAGACACCGGATAGCGACCGAGAATTCCTTTCAGCAGAATCGTTCCCATCTTTCCGCAACCGATCATCCCGATTTTCTTATCTTCCAACATGCCTCTGATCTTCCTCCTTCCTCTCCTTTCACCGCCTATCCCGCATGGCGGCGCTCGTCCCGGCACCCCGGCTGGGGCAAGAGCACCGCACGTCAACAGGCGGTGCGGATTCGCAATCTCCGCCACGCCGCAGGCACTTCAACGTCCTGTCGGCGGGCATTCCCGTGGCCATTTCCCGGCGGGTTCGACGATGGCCTATTTTCCCGAAGCTGTCAACCATGAAATCGCTTCGAGGCAAGAAAACGTTTCCTTTGCACTCTGACCGTCTTTATGGTAGCAACAACTCTTTATTATTTATATCAGCTCCCAAAGGAGTCGCTATGTTTATCGCTGAAAACCTTCTTATGGCCATAGCAAAAATTCTGGA
>MVRU01000048.1 GCA_002067745.1 Syntrophus sp. PtaU1.Bin005 | reverse complement strand
TTTACGATCCTTTCCTCCGAAGAGATCAAGTCTCTCGTGTCTCCCTGGGAGGAGAAGGAGCTTTCTCTGGAGGAGATCCAGGGGGTTGCAGACCGGATCACCGCCCGCTACCGGGAGTTGGGCTATCTCCTTGTCAATGCCCATGTTCCTGCCCAGACGGTTCGGGACGGCGAAATCCTCATTCAAGTGGTGGAGGGGCGGCTGGACAAAGTGACCGTCACCGGTAATCGGCGATACAGCAGCACCTTTATCGAAAGGCATCTTGCCCGTCTGGGCAGAGATTCTTCCCTCCGTGAATCGGTCCTGGAGCGCTCCCTTCTGATTTTGAACGAGTATCCCTATCTCTCGGTCAACGCCCTTCTGCAGGCGGGGCAATCTCCTGGAACGACGGACCTTGTGATTCGGGCGGAGGAGCGGTCCCCCTTTTCCGGGAGTCTCTCCTACGACAACTTCGGTTCGAAATCCTCCAGCCGGAGCCGGGCCGGGTTGATGCTGGAAACGGCCAGTCTTCTGCTGACGGGGGATCAGCTTACCCTGCGGGGAGTGACCGGCCTCGATCAACTGGATCTGGAGCGGCTGTCCTACGGGCGGATCGATTACCTCGTTCCCCT
Organism: Syntrophus sp. PtaU1.Bin005; assembly: GCA_002067745.1. Lineage (GTDB taxonomy): Bacteria > Desulfobacterota > Syntrophia > Syntrophales > Syntrophaceae > Syntrophus > Syntrophus buswellii. Next base: position 18,776 of record MVRU01000048.1, on the reverse strand, counting down.
GGGTTACGATGGCACAAAGGTCGGCTTCTACTATACCAACAGCCGTTACGAATCCGGCGAGGAGCTGGGGGCGCTCGACATCAACGGAAAATCGGATCTGCTGGGCCTCTTTGTGACGCACCCGCTTTACCGGCGGCTGACCCGGCGTCTCGATGTGAAGTTCGGCTTCGACTACAAGAATTTAACAGATTATATCCTTGATGAAACCTGGAGCCGGGACCGGATCCGGGTCTTCTTCCTGGGGGTTTCCTACGATTTTGTTGATGATTACCGGGGTCGAACGAACCTGGCCTTTACAGCCCACCGGGGCGTCCGGGACCTCTTCGACGGTTCGGGCCGCAGCGATCCCGGCGTGAGCCGCAAGGGCGCCGACGGCTCCTTTTCCAAATATACCCTGGATGTTTCCCGAATCCAGATGCTTCCGGGCAACAGTTTTCTGATCCTGAGGGGGGAGGGCCAGCTTTCAGCCGACCGCCTGTTCGTGGTTGAGCAGTTTTCCCTGGGCGGTATGGGATCGGTCCGGGGTTTCGACGCCTCCTGCTGCAACGGGGACAGCGGCTATTTTATATCGGCGGAGCTGCAAACCTCGCCTTTTTTCCCTGAAAAAAGCATCTTCGGCCGGAGGATCGGAGACATGTTCAAACTGGCTTTTTTCGGCGATCATGGAGGGGTATTCCTGAATGACCCGGAGCCCGGGGAAAGTCGGGATGACTATCTCTCCAGCCTGGGATCCGGAGTGAGGTTGTCTCCAGGAAACTCCTTTGCCGTCCGCCTGGATTGGGCCGTGCCCAGGAAGAAGGATCGGTTCAACGCAAGACATGCCGAAATATATGTATCCGCGGCATGGAACTTCTGAAATTTCCCCTTCTGGAGAATAAGCCGAAAAAAACGGATGGATCTGCGTCTGGGAACCCTCCGTGAATACGGTGAACAACGTGATAAAGAGCGGTCAAAGGTTATATAGTTCACTATAAGTCAATGAAATTGAACCATTATTGCGTACTCCACTCTTCAGATCACCTATAACGTTACGTGGAGGGGCAAAATGACGCGAGCGAAGCAGGCTTTAGGAAGGCAGAGGAAGACAAGGATTCAACGAAGCCTCACGGTGGCACTGGACGCCGCGCAACAATTACGGGATGCGATTCGGGAAACGGGCAAGAAGGGGGTCCTGGGCCTCAGTGCCTTGACGATGGCTGCAACTCTGTTGACGGGTTCGGCTTACGCACTGCCCAGGGGGGGCGAGCTGAAAGCGGGCAGTTCCACCTTTTCGCGTCCCAATGCCAGAACACTTGAAATTACACAATCTACAAAAAAATCAATCCTGAACTGGAAAAGTTACAGCATCGACAAGGGGGAAGCTGTGCGCTATATCCAACCCTCCTCCTCCGCCATTTCTCTAAACAGAGTGACAGGTTCCGATCCTTCGAGACTCTGCGGATCCCTTTCAGCCAATGGCCAGGTCTGGCTGATCAATCCAAATGGCGTGCTCGTAGGGCCTCATGCTAAAATCAGCGTCGGGGGGTTTCTCGCTTCGACTCTGAATCTCGCCGACAGGGACTTTTTAGGCGGCAATTACAGTTTCCAGAGTTCTGCCTCCCTGGGGGGCATCCTCAATCAGGGAAAAATTCAAGGGGGGTACGTCGCCCTGTTGTCACCCTCGGTCGCGAACGAGGGGACGATTCAGGCGTCTCAGGGAACGGCCGCCCTGGCTTCAGGGGATCAGGTGCTCGTTCATTTTGCAGGAAACGATCTTGTCGGCTTTGTGGTGGACCCGGGAAAGGCGGCTGCAGAGATCCGCAATTCGGGAACCCTCTCGGGAAATTCCGTCCTCCTGACTGCGCGGGGAGTCTCCGATGTCCTCCGGAGCGTGGTGAACAACACAGGGGTGATGAAAGCCCGGTCCATCGAGGAGAGAAACGGCGAGATTGTCCTAGCCGGCGATGAAGTGACCAGCACGGGCTTGTTAGATGCCTCAGGCAAGCAGGGCGGGACCATTCGGATCGATGGCGGCTTTGTTTCCCTGGGGGGGACGATATCCGCTGACGGCAGGACTCAGGGGGGTAACATTTCGGTCCATTCTTCCGGTACTTTGTCCCTGGCGGATCAGCTGCAGGCTCGGGGCTTTGAGGGAACAGGCGGGCAGGTGAACTGCTCCAGCAGCGGTCGGACATTGGCAACCTCCACAAGTGTTGCAGATGTTTCCGGGGCAACAGGCGGCGGGTCGATCCGGCTGGAAGCCCAGGGGGGACTTCTGAGTTCTGGAACCTATCGGGCTTCCGCTGCAACCGGTCCGGGGGGGCGGATTGATCTCTCTGGAAGCTCCGTGCGCCTGTTTTCGGCAGTCGTGGATGCCTCCGGAGGGAATCGGGGCGGTCTTGTGCGGATAGGCGGGGCCTTCCAGGGAGGAAAAGATTCGGGCCCCTCACGGGCATACAACGAAGGTTTCCTGGAGAGATGGGGAAATCTTGAAACACTATCCAACGCGGAGAACGTGTTTGTCAACGACACAGCCTCTATCGACGTTTCTGCGGACCACACCGGCAGTGCCGGTGGGACGGCGGTGGTCTGGTCGAATAAGGAGACGACCATGCTGGGACGGATTTCCGCCGGTGGCCAGGCTTCAGGGGGGTACGTGGAGGTTTCCTCGGCGGAACGGCTGCGCCGGGCGGATATTCTCAAGATCGATACCGGCAGGGGCGGTGAACTCCTTCTGGATCCGAAGAACATCGTCATCGGGGGCAGCGATGAGCTTTCCAACTGGACGTATCAGGGGATCTTGGGACTGGGTTATGGGGAAAATAAAGATGTCGATGTCAACAGCCTGGAGGCGGATGACTCCTTCGGCGTTTCGGTATCGCTGAATGATGACGGTGACCGCCTTGCTGTCGGAGCGGACTGGGATAACGGACAGGACAATAGTGTTGCCGCGAGTGGCGCCGTTCACCTCTTCAGCTTTTCGGATACAAATTTCAGCGGAGGAAGTCTTCAGGGGATTATCGGGAAAGGCTATGCAGGGGGTAAGAATGTCAACGTCTCCAGTCTGGAGGCCGAAGACTTCTTCGGCCGTTCGTTATCGTTGAACGGATCAGGCAACCGCCTGGCTGTCGGGGCTTATGGCGATGATGGAGCTGATAATGGCACGTTGGACAGCGGAGCGGTTTATCTCTTCAATTTTTTGGATAGGGATTTCAGCGACGGCAGCCTTCAGGGGATCATCGGCAAAGGGTACGCGGGCGACAGGGATGTGGATGTTGCCCATCTGGCAAGTGGAGACAGTTTCGGCATTTCGGCATCGCTGAATAAATCAGGCAACCGCCTGGCTGTCGGGGCGTATGGAGATGACGGGGCTGACGAGAGCACGGAAGACAGCGGAGCAGTTTACCTGTTCAGCTTTTTGGACACGGATTTCAGCAGCGGCAGCCTTCAGGGGATCATCGGCAAGGGGTACGGGGGTGACAGGGATGTGGATGTTGCGCGCCTGGCAAGTGGAGACAGCTTCGGCATTTCTGCGTCGTTGAACGGATCGGGAGACCGCCTGGCTGTAGGAGCTGAGGGAGACGATGGAGCAGAAGACGACACGGAGGACGGCGGAGCGGCTTACCTGTTCAGTTTTTCGGACACGGATTTCAGCGGCGGCAGACTTCAGGGGATCATCGGCAGGGGGTACGGGGGTGACAAGGATGTGGATGTTGCCGATCTGGAGAATTACGATAATTTTGGCGTTTCAGTATCGCTCAATAATACCGGCAACCGCCTGGCTGTTGGAGCCGATTGGGATGATGGCTTTGAAAATACTTCAGAAGACAGCGGAGCGGTTTACCTGTTCAGTTTTTCGGCCACGGATTTCAACGGCGGCAGCCTTCAGGGGATTATGGGAAAGGGGTATTCGGGCGGTAAGGATTCGGACGTAGGAATTCTGGATGATGGAGATTACTTCGGCCGTTCGGTTTCGCTCAATGGCGCAGGAAATCTTCTTGCCGTTGGTGCCTGGGGTAATGACGGTGCCGATGAAAGCGAAACCGACAGCGGCGCAGTTTACCTGTTTTCGAAATATGCCTTTGGGGATTCCAGCGGTGCAAGTGTTAATCTGCCGGCTGATGACGTCGCCACCTGGCTCGGCGGGGGCAGCAACCTGACCCTCCAGGCGAGCAACGATATCACGTTGAACTCATCCATCACCGTGAACAATCCTTCCGGAAACGGGGGCGATCTGACGTTGGCGGCAGGAAGAAGCGTAATTCTCAATGGAGATATCACCACGGACAGTTCAAATCTGAACCTGGTGGCAAACGACACCACTGCCAACGGAGTGGTGGATGCCGATCGGGAGGAGGGTCCTGCCGTGATTTTCCAGGCCCCCGGAACCTTGATCGATGCGGGGACGGGTGCCGTGACGGTCTCGCTGCGGAATGGCAGCGGAAAAACCTATACGGAAAGCGGAGATATTACCCTCAGCGGGATTAACGCAGCGACCCTCAGTGTGAGCAATGCTGGGTTGACGGCAGGCAGTGGCGTAACGCAGAATGGCGGTTCTTTCATCGTAACGGGAAAGGCAAGCCTCGCAACCGGAACGAACGACATCGATCTGACGGCCTCGGGCAACGACTTCGAAACGGTGTCCGCAACCGGTCGGAACGTGGCGCTGGTCGATTCGACGGGGATCAACTTGTCGACGACGACGGCGAGCGGTGCCCTGAGCGTTCGCGCGGGAGGCGACATCACGGACAGCGGGAAGGTTTCGGTATCTGGAAAGACGACGCTGAATTCGGGTGAGAGCGACATCGTCCTGAATTATGGGAAGAGCGATTACGGCACGGTGTCCGCAACCGGTCGGAACGTGACGCTGGTCGATTCGACGGGGATCAACCTGTCGACGACGACGGCGAGCGGCGCCCTGAGCGTTCGCGCGGGAGGCGACATCACGGACAGCGGGAAGGTTTCGGTATCTGGAAAGACGACGCTGAATTCGGGTGAGAGCGACATTGTCCTGAATTATGGGAAGAGCGATTACGGCACGGTGTCCGCCATCGGTCGGAACGTGACGCTGGTCGATTCGACGGGGATCAACCTGACGACGACGACGGCGAGCGGCGCCCTGAGCGTTCGCGCGGGAGGCGACATCACGGACAGCGGCAGGATTTCGGTGTCGGGGACAACAACGCTGAACGCCGGGACCCATGATATTGTATTGAATACGTCGACAAACGATTTTTCCAAGGTCATTGTGAAGGCTGGCAAAAAGCTGACCCTTGTGGATGCCGATGATCTGAACCTTGGTGGCTCCACTCTTTCCGGTGCGGTGACGGTCACCTCACATGGAAGTCTCACCCTTTTGGGAAGTCTGAATGCCGGAACCAATCGTGTGACTCTTAATGCCGGATCGGGAGCCATTAACGGCGCCTATACACTGACCGCCGGAAATGCGACCCTGAGTGGCTCAACCATCGGTACGGCGGCGCGTCCATATGTGAATGCGAGCGGCTTGCTGACCTTGAAGGCGTCCTCTCTGGTGAATGGCGTTTCAGCGAATCTTAGAGGCCCTGCGGACTTGGATGTGGTGGTGTCCAGTGCTCCAGGCAAAGTCCTGTTGAACGGGAAGGGTATCTATCCGTAAGGCTGATCATCAAAACTATTCTGGCGATCCGACACGGGGGAAACGGAGGCTTGCCTACCCCCCGTGCATCGGGATGGATGTTGGAAGTGAGTCGTTTCTGGGAGAAAGCGTTACTTCTTTTTCGTGTCGTAAAATTGGATGGCCTTGTCTGTGATATCGATGGCTTGGTCGTACGATACCAGGGTGTTCTTTTCTAAGATCAGCGTGTACTGCTCCTGCTGGCGAATTTGATCGACGACTTCCCGGATTTCTCCCAGGATCTTCTGATTGATTTCAGCGGCCTTCTGGCGAAACTCCTCTCCCTTTTCGCTGTCCAGCCGTTTGAGGTCACTGGCCGCCTTGGCAATCTCTTCCTCTTTTTCCTTGCGTTTCTTGACGGGAAGTTTTGGTGACTGCTTCTTCAGATCCTCTTCCATGGCCTGGACTTCCTTCTCTTTGGCGGCAAGGGTATCCTTGGCTGTCTGCAATTCCTTTTCAAAGACTTCCTGGGCGCTTTTCGTGGCTTTTGCCGTTCGCATGATCTTCTGATAGTCGACAACTCCGATCTTCAGCGGTACGTTGGAACCGTCTGCAGCCAGTGACAGACAGCTGCCGGAAAAAAGGCAGATCAGGAACAGGGACAGAATCAATCCAAAGTGCTTCATTCGCTTACCTCCAGGGTGGATATAAAAATTTCGTAATTTCATAAACCAGTTCCTCTATTTATGCAAACATTTAATCCCGCGGCATCATGATCGTCGATCTGGTTTCCCGCTCTTGCAAAGAATCCGCAATGGGAGGCTTTCTTGTTGACACATTTTTGACATGTGCTCTATAAGCTATGAACAGGCAGGGGATGGGATCTTTGGGAACATATTGTATAATCAAGTAAAACCCGCGGGGTTGTTCCAAGACTCTTCAGATCGATAAAGGACAGGGCGGTAAGGAGGCGGCCAAGCAGGGCCAATAAACGGCGAGTTGAGGAGCCGACGAATCGGCCGATGCGGTTAGCCGAAGAAAGAGGACGTGGTGTAAAAAGGAGCCTGATGATGGATATCATCCAGTACACACAGGAACATAGGATCTTTCGGGATGCGGTGAAGAAATTTCTGACAAGGGAAGTCATCCCCCACATCGAGGAGTGGGAAGAGGCGGGGATCGTTCCCCGGGACGTCTGGAAGAAGATGGGTGCACAGGGGTACCTCGGGATGAGCGTTCCCGAGGACTACGGAGGACCGGCTGCTGATTTTCTTTATGAGGTCATCGTCATCGAGGAACTGGCCCGGACCAATTTCACGGGGCTCGCGGCCCGGCTGCACAACACCGTCGTGCTTCCCTATCTGATCGAATACGGTTCAGAGGAGCAGAAGCACCGCTACCTTCCCGGCTGCATCTCCGGCGACATCATTACGGCCATCGGCATGACGGAACCCAACACGGGCAGCGATCTGGCGGCCATACGCACCACCGCCGTGGAAGACGGGGACGAGTTCGTGATCAACGGGCAGAAAACGTTCATCAGCAACGGGATCAATTGTGACCTCATCGTCCTGGTGGCCAGAGATCCGGCGGTGGTGGACCCGCACAGGGCGCTTGATCTCTTTCTTGTGGAAGCGGGAACGCCGGGATTTGAAAAAGGGCGCAATCTGAAAAAAATCGGCTGGCACAGCCAGGACACGGCGGAGCTCTTTTTTTCCGATTGCCGGATTCCCAGGTCGAACCGCTTGGGGGAGAAGGGAACGGGATTCCGGAAAATGATGGAGATGCTGCAGCAGGAGCGCCTTGTCGTGGCGATCGGGGCGCAGGTGATTGCGGAATTTCTGTTGGAGAACACCATTGCCTACTGCCGGGAGCGGACGGTTTTCGGGAGGCCCATCTCCCGGTTTCAGAATTCCCAGTTCGAATTTGCCGAGATGGCGACGGAAATTGAGCTTGGGCGGACGTTCATCGACAAGATGATCGTTGAGCACATGGAGGGCAGGGATCTCACCCGGGAGGTGTCCATGGCGAAGTACTGGATCACCGACATGGCCGGCCGGGTGGCCGACCGCTGCCTGCAGCTTCACGGAGGATACGGGTACTGCGAAGAGTATCCCATCGCCCGGGCCTGGCGGGATGTCCGGATCATGAGGATTTACGCCGGTTCCAATGAGATCATGAAGGTCATTATCGCCCGGACGCTGGGATTATAAGCTGGGTGCAGTTCCCAAGGCATGCGAAACTGTGGCGGAGCGGAAAACGGGATGCTGAAAAAAACGGATAACTTCCAGGAGGGGAAAACGTAAGCAAGGGGATGATGCGACGGATTCCGGCGGATGGATTTGCCCTGACTTTCGAGCGCAGCGCCTACCAGGGAGTTTCGTTGAGCCTGGGGATGCCCATAAGCGACACGATCCGGCTCAGTGCAGGCCTGGCTGCCCGCGGCAGTGTGATCCGGTACGACATGATGATGTTGCTCTTCACCAGGGAAAGAGTTCTGTATTCCTCCATCGTGGAAAAGGGAAGCGATAACCCTTTGTGGAAGACGTACTGGCAGAATCCCTGAAGAAAAGGAGACTGAAATACTGGAAAAATGAAATATCTCAAGTATCATGCCTTAGGAAACGACTACATCGTCTTGCGTCCCGAAGCGTTTGAGGGGGAGCTCTCCGGAGACATTGTGCGGCTGATCTGCCACCGCAATTACGGCGTAGGATCAGATGGCATCCTCTATGGACCGGTTAACAGCCTGTCATGTGATTTCGGTCTTCGCATCTTCAATCCCGATGGAAGCGAAGCGGAAAAGAGCGGAAACGGCCTTCGCATTTTTGCCCGGTCACTCTATGATGAAGGGCTGGTAGGGGAGCAATCTTTTTCAGTGGAAACCCCGGGAGGGGTTGTTTCATGCAAGGTTGAGGACAGGGGTAAAGTGGTTTCCGTGAAGATGGGTGAAGTGCGTTTCGACAGCACAAGCATTCCCGTTGCCGGACCGCCCCGTGAAGTTTTGAACGAAACGATGGACATCAACGGAAGGATTTTTACATTCTGCGCGGCAACGGTGGGAAATCCTCACTGTGTCGTCCTTAGCGACGATCCGTCATCGGTTGACGCCCATCATTATGGCCCCCTTATTGAGAACGACCCGAGATTTCCGAATCGGACGAATGTTCAGTTTATGAAAGTCCTTGATCGCGGCAACATCCAAATTGAAATCTGGGAGCGCGGCGCCGGCTATACTCTGGCATCGGGAAGCAGCAGCACCGCTGCTGCGGCTGTTGCCTGCAAACTGGGACGCTGCGGGTCGGATATCACTGTTCACATGCCGGGCGGCAAGATCGGAATTCAGTTCAGCAAGGGGTTTTTTGCCACAATGACAGGTCCCGTGACGAGAGTGTGTGAGGGGAACATGGATCAGGAAATGTTTGAAGGAACAGGACTGTAATTTTTTGTTATTCCTGCCTTATGAAATTGATCTGTCCATTTCCCATGGCATCGGCAACTACGGTGTCGTTGATCCTATCCAGAGCGCAGGAGTTCCGTTTTATGAGAAAAGGAATCCGATCAGGCCGAAAGTGACGGTCAGGTAGAACACGGGATGCTGAAATAAAACATGGAGTGATGGTGCTTATTTGTTGTTATGAGGATTCCTTGAGTTACTATCTCATAAAAATTGTGATAACAACCTTACTGGTGGTGCTGATCTCTGAAATTGTCAAACGCAGTTCCTTGATTGGTGCGGTATTGGCGTCGATTCCCTTTGTTTCTGTTCTGGCAATGATCTGGTTGTACATCGATACGCATGACGTCGCAAAAGTGAGTGCGCTGGCATCCGGCATCTTCTGGCTTGTTCTGCCTTCACTGGCTTTGTTTGTGTCGCTGCCGCTGTTGTTGAGGCAAGGGGTTAATTTTTATCTGAGCCTGGCCGTTTCAATAATTCTGACGGCCGGGTGCTATTGGCTTATTGTTTCTACCTTAAATCGTTAGAGGGAATCGAGATGGAGGAATGCAACTGGATGGATTTGTGGCGGAAGCTGGTCATGAGGGGCTTCCGTCCCAAAGGGGAAGGAATGGTGGAGAAGTATAAAGCCCACGCCCGGAAGAAGAAGGAAAGGCCGGATGCCCTGCTGAATTTCATCCTTGAAGAAATGGATGCCGGGGATACCGTGCTTGAGATTGGACCCGGAACCGGGCGCTGGACGATTCCTCTGGCCGGGACCGGTAGAAAGGTGACGGCGATTGAACCGACTGCCGCCATGGCCGATATGCTCAGAGAAAATCTCGGCCGCGCCGGAATCCAGAATGCGGAGATCCAACTGCAATCCTGGGAAGATGCCTCTCCTGGAATGCACGATCTGGTTATCTGCGCCCATGGCATGTACGGAAGTTCGGACCTGGCGGCTTTCGTGCGCAAAATGGAACAGTGTGCACGGAAGAGATGCTATCTGGCCATCCGGCTGCCTCCGGCCGACGGGATTCTGGGTGAGCTGTCCTTGAAGATTTCCGGGTGTCGCCATGACAGCCCCGACGCGATCATCGCGTACAATGCCCTCTATACCCTTGGGATTTATGCAAATGTCCTGATCGAAGAGGGCATGACGAACTGGGTCAATGTCTCTCTGGAAGATGCGGTCCGTCGAGCCAGGAAACATTTAAACCTGGGGATCTCCGAAGCTTACGACGACCTGATCTCTTCCACGTTGAACCGGCGGTTGAAGTTCTCCGGCGGTGTCTATACGTGGCCGGACGGCATGAGGTCCGCACTGCTCTGGTGGAGGCCCGCGAGTAATGAGAAAACGATAACGTCATCCTGACTGTTGTTTCCGGAACATCACCTTCGGAAGAAGCGGCTATTCCGGATCCGCCGACAGAGCTGGATCACAGACATGGGCATTTTTTAGGAGGACACATGGAACCAACCTCTCATCCTGGCGATATCCTGAGGGAAACCCGAGAGGCGATTTCTGAGATTCTGGGAAAAAGCCTGGTAACGATGACTGTGGAAAAAACCGTTATGGGGCTGTTTTTCACGGGGATCAAACTGAACAGCGGCGAAGGAGGGCTGTGTTTTACCCCAATCAAGAGCATTCCGGAAGCGGTCTGCTGCCCGAGCTCGGCCAGGGTCATGCCGGCTTCCGGGAGACTGGAAGGGAGAAAGGCTACTCGGTTTCTGGACGAGATGTTCAGCGGGAATCCCCTGAAAAGGACGATGGGCATCGCCCTTCTCAACGCCCTGTCCGCCGAGTGCTGGAAAAGGAAGCCGCCGGAAACCTATCGGATTTCGGCAGGCGTGGATGCCCTGGAGGACATGATGCTCCCCGAAGAGGGATTTGTGGTCGTGGTCGGGGCGCTTGCCCCTGCCATCAAGGCCCTGAAGCAGAGGGGAAAGCCCTTTGGAATTCTGGAACTGGACCCTTCGACCCTGAGAGCGGATGAACTGGAGTTTCTCGTCCCTCCCGAAAAGGCGCCGGGAGCCGTTTCTCGGGCGGATCTCCTCGTCATCACGGGAACGACGTTGATCAACGATACGCTCGAGGGACTTCTGGAGTGGCGAAAACCGGGGGCTGAGATCATCGTGGTCGGCCCGACGGCAAGCATGATTCCCGACGCCTTTTTCCGGCGGGGGGTCAGCATCCTGGGCGGCATCAGGGTAACCGACGCCGACCGGGTGCTCAGCATAATCGCCGAAGCAGGTTCCGGGTATCATTTCTTTGGAAAGGGGGCGGATAGGGTGACCATCTCCCGCCTCCAGGAAACCCGACGGGGCTGATGCGCATGGGATTTCCCGGGTAAGGACCGGCAAGCGTCCATAAATTTGGTTGACACACCCGATGCAGATCATTTATGGCACAGGTGTAACCTGAAAAAGAATCCGTCGATAAAACGGAAGAGCACCCTCTTAGGGAAGGTCATGAGAAAAGACGATCTGATAAGTCCAGAATGCATCGAAGGGGACGGCACCTACGAACACAGCTTACGCCCCCAGAGCATCAGGGAATACATTGGTCAGAAGACGGTCAAGAGGAACCTTTCCATCTTTGTCGATGCCGCCAAGAAAAGAAAGGAAGCCCTGGATCATGTCCTCCTCTATGGCCCTCCCGGTCTGGGTAAGACCACCCTGGCGGTCATCATTGCCCGCGAAATGGGATTCAATATCAAGATCACCTCGGGGCCGGTCATTGAGCGGCCCGGCGACCTCGCCGCCATCCTGACCAATCTGAAGGATGCCGACATCCTCTTTATCGACGAGATTCATCGGCTCCCCCATACCGTCGAGGAAATCCTCTATCCTGCCATGGAGGATTTCTACATCGATCTGGTGATCGGCCAGGGGCCGTCCGCACGGAGCATGAAGCTGGATATTCCGAGATTTACCCTGGTGGGGGCTACGACCCGGGCCGGGTTGCTGACCTCGCCGCTCCGGGACCGCTTCGGGATCAGTTTCCGGCTGAACTATTATGCCGTTGACGAGTTGACAAAGATCCTCATCCGCTCCGCGAGTCTTTTGTCGATTGAGATCGAGCATGAAGGGGCCATCGAAATCGCAAAGCGCTCGCGGGGGACGCCGAGAATCGCCAATCGTCTCCTGAAGAGAGTCCGGGACTACGCACAGGTCAAGGGGAAAGGGGCAATCGACGAAACGGTCGCCGTCAACGCCCTGGAAATGCTGGAGATAGACCATCAGGGATTTGATCACATGGATCGGAGCATCCTGCTGTCCATTATCGAGAATTACGGCGGCGGCCCTGTCGGAATTGACACCCTGTGCGCCACGGTGGGAGAGGAAAAAACGACGATTGAGGATGTTTATGAGCCCTATCTCATCAAGGAGGGCTATCTGCAGAAAACGGCGCGGGGCCGAATCGCCACGAGAAAGGCGTACGACCATTTCGGGAAGAGGACGTCAAAACTCGAGCAGGAGGAGCTGATCTGACCCCGGCTTTTTGTGAACCATGAAACTCCTATTGCACATATGCTGCGCGCCCTGCACCATCTATCCCCTGCAGGTGTTGAGGGATCAGCATCACGAGGTGCGGGGGCTTTTCTTCAACCCGAACATCCATCCCTACCTTGAATATTGCCGCCGCAGGGATACGCTCAAGGCCTATGCCGAGCAAGAAAATCTTCCGGTCATCTGGAAAGATTCCTACGAACTGGACGACTTTTTAAGGAGCGTCGCCTTTCGCGAAGGGGATCGCTGCCGCTTCTGCTATTACAAGCGGTTGAGCTATGCGGCGCACGTCGCCAGAAAGGGAAACTTTGACGGATTTTCCTCCACGCTTCTATACAGCCGGTACCAGAATCACTCGTTGATCTGCAGCATCGGAGAAAGCCTTGCGAAGGAGCAGGGGCTGGCCTTTTTCTACCATGACTTTCGCGAAGGCTGGGAAACCGGCATCCGCATCTCAAAAGCCCAGGGCATGTATCGACAGCAATATTGCGGATGCATCTACAGCGAAAGGGACCGCTATTATAGAAAAGCCCCTTCGAGAGGGATCGATCCGGAACCTGCAGACGGTTGACGGCGTCGGCGCATCGTGTCGATGGCGCATTCCTCGACGTCCGGGGTGAATCACCACGACCCCCGGCCAGGAGAAAGGGCTGAAGGTCATATCGTTCGTGCTAGTTCCCCGCTGAGCCTTTCTTTGTCTTGTCCTTCCGGTCAATCAAATAGAACCTTCGCTCTCTTTTCAATGAACAGTTTATCCGAAGTTGAGTCTTCCGGCTGTCTTCAGAGAATTTTGAGAAATTAATTTCTACATTTTCACGTTTTACGGTAAGCTGGTACCGCCGTATGGTGAGAAAAATCCCAACTCTTTTTGTGAAATGGAAAATCTTATGGATACGGAAATAATCCTCTGGAAGGCGATCGATCTGGAGCCGGCATGCGAGATGGTGCTGACCTTTGCCAAGGGAAACGCAAGGGACGCCGTTCTCAACTCCCTGGAGATCCGCAGGCAGCTTATGGTCAAAGAGTATAATCTCTATGAAGCGGAACAAATCTCTTTTGAAAGGGACGATGCCGAAGATGGACAATTCCTGATCAGAATTGTGAAGAACCTGACAAAAAGCGCTCCTTAAAAGGAAGTTGCATGGGAACGCCAATCCTGTTAGAAACGGACCATAAAAACCTCTTTTGACGGAGCTTGACAGTGAAACGATCTGTCCAGTTCTCCGTTGAGTCAGAGAATCCATAAAAACATAAAGTTGAAAATCATGAAAAGAAGAATACCACTATTGCTCGCGATTGTTGCTTTGCTTGTCATCGCTCCCCTTCTCTATCATCTGGTGGTGGATCAGAATCCCGATGAGATGAAAATCAAGGATGTTCTGGTTACGAATGATCAGACAAATGTGCTGGTTTATGCCAGATTGTCTCATTTTCCGCCGGATATTGAAAAAGCGATTCTTGCGGGTGTTTCCACAACGTTTTCTTTTAAAATAGAGTTCTACCGGAAAAAGAAGCACTGGTTTGATGAGCGGCTGGCACAGCTTGAGATTATAAAAAACATCAAGTACGATCAAGCCAAGAAGAAATTTTATGTGACGTCGACGTTCCCGCAGACGGCAGAGGCCTTTCAGGAGTTTGCGATGGCCAGGCTCGCTGTGGCCGAGATCAATGGAATACCCGTTGTGGATATGAAAAATCTGAGCAGAGACCAGGATTACTACGCACGGATCAAGCTGGCGTGGGAGAATTACCGCTTGCCCTTTTACGCGGAATTTCTCAGAATTTTTTTATCTTTCCGGGATTTTGAAACAGACTGGCAGATCCAGCCTTTTCGTCTTCAAACATGAAAAAAAATGACCGCCCGGCGCTGGGACCGGAAGAAGTGAACAGAAGGCGTCGCGATTTTATCCTGATCGCTGTTTCCGTCTTGTGCATCATTGTCTTGTCTTTCATCGAACATTTCCTCTTCCAGGAGGAATACCTGTTTCACGAGTCCAGCAATATCCTGATTTTCGGTTTGATCAACATCAACATCATCCTGATCATTCTTCTGATCTTCTTGATTATCAGGAACGTCGTGAAACTCGTCTTCGAAAGGCGGCAGGGGGTTATCGGGTCAAGGATGAGAACGAAACTGGTGGCGGCTTTTGTCTGTCTTTCTCTCATCCCGACCATCCTCCTTTTCCTGGTGGCGAGCAACTTTCTGGCTTCCAGTATCGACAACTGGTTTAATGTACGGGTGGGAGACGCCCTGAACAATACTCTGGAGGTTGCCCAGACCTATTACAAGAGGTATGAAGAGCATGCCAAGTATCACGCAGGGCAGCTGAGTGCCGATATTATGGAGAACCGCCTCGATGAAGGCGAGCGGGTTGATTATCTCAGGAAGCTGGTGGAGCAGAGACAGAAGCAAATCCGAGCGGCCGTTATTGAAATATATATCGACGACCGGACGAAGGGCATGGTGTTCCTTGGTCCTGAGCAGAGCGACGCCAAACCCTCGTCTCCAACGCCTCAGGTTATGGAGGAGGTCTTTTCCGGAAACGAGGTGTCCTTAATCCAGCCCTCGGAAAACGGAGAATTCATCAGCGGACTGGTGCCCATTTACTCGAATGCTCATCCCTCCGAAGTGGTCGGCGCCGTTGTCATAAGTTATTTCGTCC
The DNA here is from genome assembly GCA_002067745.1 of Syntrophus sp. PtaU1.Bin005. Lineage (GTDB taxonomy): Bacteria > Desulfobacterota > Syntrophia > Syntrophales > Syntrophaceae > Syntrophus > Syntrophus buswellii. Next base: position 3,589 of record MVRU01000048.1, on the reverse strand, counting down.
CCCGGGAAATTGTTGACAAAATAGCCCTTGTTTCAAGGGCATCCGAGCAGTACGGCCAGCTGCACCTGATTCAGAACCCCATCAAAATCAGTTACATGATCACCCTGGCCATCATTACGCTCCTGATTATCTTTTCGGCAACCTGGTTCGGTCTGTTCATGGCCAAGGGAATTACGGTACCGATCCTTGATCTTGCCGATGCGACCAAGCGCATCGCCAAAGGGGACTGGACGCATCAGATCGATATTGTCGCCAGTGACGAGATCGGAGTCCTTGTGGATTCTTTCAATTCGATGACGAGGGATTTGAAGGAGAGCAAGGAAAATCTCGAGCAGGCCAACATCAACCTTGAACAGCGCCGGAAATACATGGAAACGGTTCTTCACAACGTTTCCGCCGGCGTGATTTCCGTTGACGAAAAGGGATACATTACAACCATCAACGGAGCCGCGGAGCGAATGCTTGACATCAAACTGGAGAGCGTGATCAACAGGCGCTATGAAGACATTCTGCTCAGTGAGCATCTGGCCCTGGCGGAGGTCCTGCTGAAGGATCTGGAGAAAAGCGCAAAGGGCCAGATTGAAAGGCAGTTGGAACTGGTGCTCAAAGACAGGGCTTTGACCATTCTCATGACCCTGACCCTTGTCCGGGATGATGAGGGCCATGAGATGGGGATGGTGGTTGTCTTTGAGGACCTGACGCAGCTGCAGCAGGCCGAACGGGCGGCGGCGTGGCGGGAAGTCGCCCGGCGAATGGCTCATGAGATCAAGAATCCCTTAACGCCGATTCAATTGTCGGCACAGAGGCTTCAGCGCAAGTACGGGGATCAGCTGGGGGAAAATGGGGGGATCTTTTATGAATGCACCCGGACCATTATCGACCAGGTGGAAATTTTAAAAAATCTGGTGAATGAATTTTCCCGCTACGCCCGGATGCCTGTAACCCGTCCTGTCCCTGGAAATTTGAACGAGACGCTCACCGATGCCGTGGCCCTGTACCAGGATGCGCACAAGCATATTTCCTTCGAGTTTGAGCTGAGCGAAGACCTGCCGAAGGTGATCCTGGATTCAGAGCAGATCAAGAGGGTGATGACCAACCTCCTGGATAACGCGATAGCCGCGGTAAACAAAAACGACGGAGCCATAAAAATCCGCACGGCTTATGACCGGGCAAGAAACCTGGCGATCACGGAAGTTGCGGACAATGGCTGCGGGGTTCCCGCGGGGTATAAAATGAAGGTGTTTGAACCTTACTTTTCCACCAAAAAAAGCGGAACGGGGCTTGGACTTGCCATTGTGAGCTCCATCATTTCCGATCATCACGGGCATATCACCATCTCCAACAACGAACCCCGGGGAACGGTTGTCACCTTTGATCTACCGGTGGCGGCGGAGACTGTGATGTAAAGTTTTCAAAAGGAGTTTGCGCCCCTGATGGTCATTGTGATATCAACCTTTTGAAATTATTTTTGAAACATACTTTCTGAGCTGGATAGAAGTTCGTGTATGCAAAGAACAATTCTTATTGTCGACGATGAGGAGAGCATCTGCAAGTCTCTGGGAAACATCCTTCTTGATGAAGGGTATGACATTCTGGCGGCAAACAGCGGTGAAGAGGCATTGAAACTCCTTGACGAGGAACTTCCCAGCCTTGTTCTCCTCGACATATGGCTTCCTGGAATCGATGGGATGGAGGTTCTGAAGACGGCGAAGAATCTTTATCCCAAACTGCCGCTGGTCATGATGTCCGGTCATGGAACAATCGAAACCGCAGTGAAGGCGACCAAACTGGGGGCATTCGACTTTATTGAAAAGCCGCTTTCCCTGGAGAAGATCATCCTGACCGTCAGGCATGCCCTCGAGATGTCCCGCCTGGAAGAGGAGAATCTTTTACTTCGGCAGAAAATCAACCAGGATTATGAGCTGACCGGCACCAGCCCCCCGATCATGGAACTCAAGGAAATGATCTCCATTGTGGCTCCAACGAATGCCTGGATTCTGATCATGGGGGAAAACGGGACGGGCAAAGAGCTCGTAGCCCGGGCCATACACCGCCAGAGCAAACGGGCGGACAAGCCTATGATCGAAGTGAATTGCGCCGCAATTCCCGAAGAGCTTATCGAAAGCGAACTCTTTGGCCATGAAAAAGGCGCCTTTACGGGGGCGACGGAAAAAAAGAGAGGGAAATTCGATCTTGCCCATGAAGGGACCATTTTTCTTGACGAAGTGGCGGACATGAGCCTGAAAGCCCAGGCCAAGATATTGAGAATTCTGCAGGAAAAAAAGTTTGAAAGGGTCGGCGGAAACAAGGTCATTCAGGTTGATGTCCGGGTTCTTGCCGCCACGAACAAGGATCTTGAAAAGGAGATGGAAGAGGGGCGATTCCGGCAGGACCTTTTCTATCGCCTGAACGTCATCCCCCTGATGGTCCCCCCCTTGAGAAGCAGAAAGGAAGACATCCCCTTGTTGATGGAGCGGTTTCTTGCTGATTTTGCGCTGAAAGAGGGGGAGCCCAAAAAAATCCTGGGAGAGGATGCCCTAGCCATTCTGATGGAGCATTCCTGGCCGGGAAATGTGCGGGAGCTTAAAAATTTCATTGAACGGCTGGCCATTATGACCCCCTCAATCGTCATATCCGCCCATGACATTCCTCCACTCCCGAAAGAGGGCCATAAAGTTGAGCCATTCAGGGATCCCGTGCAGGATTATGTCTCCGGTTCATTCCGGGAAGCCAAAATGGATTTTGAGAAATCCTATCTTGCGAAAAAACTTCGGGAATTTGAAGGCAACATCTCGAAGACGGCGGAATCCATCGGATTGGAGCGAAGCAACCTGCACAAGAAAATCAAGGCCTATGGTTTGGAAAGCAAGGGTGAGTAGCAGCAGGGTGAGGGGGCGTCCTTCAGGTGAAATCACAACGGTCTCACCCTGCTGATGAAGAAAGGGGCAGCCGGGTCGCCTTGGTTACGGTTTGGGAAGGTTGTCGCTGATTTTGTGATGAATCAGTTTTGAGGCGGTTTGGTCGCCCATGATGCCCACACGCACCCCCACGGTTGTCAGATTCTTGTCTTTATATTTTATGATCAGTTTGACGGGTTCCTCGTTGATCTTGGCGGAAATCGTCCCTTCACTGATTCCTTTCATCGGATCCACCGCGGTGCCGCGCAGATCCGCCACCGCCCTTTCACAGGCGGTCCAGGTTTTTTCAAAATTATAGGGATAGTCGGTCTTCAATTCCCCATTTACATACAGGTACGTTCCGGCTCCAGCGCCCACCGCGGCGCCGCCGGCGACGATGGCTGCACATCCACAGGTTAGAAAGAAGAGGGAAATCGACAAAATAACGAACAGCTTTCTTTTTTTGGATAACGCTAACACAATTCTGACACCTCCATTATTTGTTGTCCAGCTTGGCGAATTCGAGCAGAAGCTCTTCCTGCTTCCGAGTCAGGGAAGTCGGGATGGTCACCAGGGTTTCAATGATCTGGTCGCCGTTTCCAAATCCCCTGATGTGAGGAATGCCCCGACCCTTCAGCCGAAAATGTGTGGCGTTTTGCGTTCCTTTCGGAATTTTCAGCTTTTCCGTTCCC
>MVRU01000047.1 GCA_002067745.1 Syntrophus sp. PtaU1.Bin005 | reverse complement strand
CATGATCGAAAAGATCTCCGAACTGGTCAAGGACAAGAGAATTACCGGAATCTCCGATCTCCGTGACGAATCCGACCGCGAGGGAATCCGGGTTGTGATTGATCTGAAGCGTGACGAGAACTCCAGCGTGATCCTCAATCAGTTGTACAAGCACACCCAGATGGAATCGACTTTCGGGATCATCATGCTGGCCATCGAAAACGGTCAGCCCTATGTGTTTAATCTCATTGAAGTCCTGAAGAGTTTTATCGAATTCCGAAAAATCGTCATCGTCCGGCGTACGACCTTTGAAGTCAACAAGGCGCGGGAGCGGGCTCATATCCTGGAAGGTCTCATCATCGCCCTCAATAACATCGATGAAGTGGTCGCCGTCATCAAGGCATCCAAGAGTCCCCAGGAGGCGGCAGCCGCCCTGTGCAGCCGTTTCTCGCTGACGGACATTCAGGCCAGGGCGATCCTGGACATGAGGCTGCAACGTCTCACGGGACTGGAGCAGAGCAAGATCAAGGAAGAATTCGATGCCATCTTAAAGGAAATTGAGCGGTTGCAGGGAATCCTCGATGATCCCCAGAAGGTCCTGGAGGTGATCATCTCGGAGACGGAAGAGATCATCGAACGGTACGGCGATGAACGTCGGACGGAGATCGTGGCCAGCTCGGAAGACATCAATATCGAGGATATGATCGCTGAAGAAGACATGGTGGTCACCTACTCGCAGGGGGGGTACATCAAGCGCAATCCCTCAAGCCTCTACAGGACCCAGCGCCGGGGCGGGCGCGGCAAGGTCGGGATGATGACCAAGGAAGAGGATGTCGTGGAGAAGCTCTTCATCGCTTCCACACACGATTATGTCCTGATCTTCACCAATGCCGGCCGGCTCTACTGGCTCAAAGTCTACCAGATTCCCCAGGCTGGGAGAATGGCCAAGGGGAAACCCATCGTCAATCTGATCAATCTGGGGCCGGAGGAGCGGGTGGCGGCGGTTCTTCCCGTGCGATCCTTCGAAGAGGGGCAGGCGGTCATCATGGCCACCCGGGCGGGGATCGTCAAGAAGACCGATCTTTCCGCCTATTCCAATCCCCGTTCCGGCGGAATCATCGCCCTGACGATCGACGAAGGGGATGAGCTGGTCGATGTGAAGCTCACGGGAGGCGGTCAGGATGTCTTTCTGGCCACCCGGCAGGGCAAGGCCATCCGTTTTCACGAGGACGACATCCGCACCATGGGCAGAACGGCCCGGGGTGTGAAGGGAATCTCCATGGATGAAGATGACGTCGTCATCGGCATGGATATCCCGCGAGAAGGCAATGCCATCATCACCGTTTCTGAAAAGGGCTACGGAAAGCGAACGGCGGTTTCGGAGTACCGCCTGCAGAGCCGTGGCGGCAAGGGAACGATCAATCTACGCATCATACCCAGCAAGGGAGGACTGGTGGCGGGCATCCTGCAGGTCACCGGCGAGGAGGACCTGCTGCTCATGAGCAACAGCGGCAAGATCATCCGGATGAAGATTGAAGACGTTCCCCTGATTCATCGGAGCACCCAGGGCGTCAAGCTGATCGAACTCGATGCGGAGGAACAGCTCGTGGGCATGACCAGTGCCGAGCGCGACACCCGTGAGGAAGAGGAGAATGTTTCCGAAGAGAATGAACCGACCGATCCTGTCTTCCCGGAGGAGGACTAGGACCGGTGAGCGCGTCCTGGCGGCTTCTCGATCACACGGCGGATCTCGGCATGGACGTGGAGGGATCCTCGCTGGAGGAGGTGTTTGCCTGCGCCGGGAGGGCCATTTTTGAACTGATGGCGGAGCTGGATGCGGTGGAGATCCGCGTGAGCCGTGATCTGGTTGTTGAAGGTACCGACCTTGCCGATCTCTGGGTCAATTTTCTCCGGGAGGCGCTCTATCTCTGGAGCGGGGGATGCCTGCTCATCAAGGAAGTTCAAATTCGTCAAATATCCGATACCGCCTTGGAGGCGACCCTGTCCGGCGAAGCCTACGACTCCGGCAGGCATGTCCTGAATATGGAGATCAAGGCGGCGACCTACCACCAGGCGGAAGTCGTCCGCACCCCGAAAGGCTGGAAAGGACGGGTGATCTTCGATGTCTAAGATCAGCGTGACCCTGAACAAACTGGATGCCTGCCGCTGGTCCATTCCCAGAACCGGCGGAATGCGGGTTCCCGGTTTGATCTACAGCAGTGAAACGCTCCTCCGGGCCATGGGAAACGACGAAAGCCCGCAGCAGGTCATGAACGTGGCCCACCTTCCGGGAATCGTCAAGTATTCCCTGGCCATGCCGGACATGCACTGGGGGTACGGCTTTCCCATCGGCGGCGTGGCGGCCTTCGATGCGAAAAGCGGCGTGATATCCCCCGGCGGCGTGGGGTACGATATCAACTGCGGCTGCCGGATGATCACCTCCAGGCTGAACTTCGAGGACATCCGGGACCGGCTGAAGGATCTCGTGGTCGCCCTTTTTCACAATATTCCCTCGGGAGTCGGTTCAACGGGGGTTCTCAAGCTGTCCCCGAAAGAGGAGCGCCAGGTTCTGACCCAGGGCTCCCGCTGGGCGGTGAGCCAGGGCTACGGTTCGGAAGAGGACATCGAGACGACGGAAGACCACGGGGCCATGGCCGGTGCCGATCCGGACAAGGTGAGCCCCAGGGCCATCGAGCGGGGGCGGGACCAGCTTGGGACCCTGGGATCGGGCAATCACTTTCTCGAGGTGGAAGTCGTGGAGGAGATCTTCGATCCGGAAGTGGCCGCGGTCTTCGGCCTTTCCGTTGGCCAGGTGGCCGTGCTGATCCACACCGGATCGCGGGGCCTGGGCTATCAGATCTGCGATGATTACCTGGCCCGGATGGTCAAAAAAATGAGTGAACTGGGTGTCCCGATTCCGGACCGTCAGCTTGCCTGCTCCTGGCTGGAATCCCAGGCGGGAAGGGATTACCTGGCCGCCATGTCCTGTGCGGCGAACTACGCCTGGGCGAACCGGCAGATGCTGATGCACTGGACGCGGGAAACCTTCGAGAAAACGCTGCGGAAAAGCCCCCGGGAGCTGGGCATGAAGCTCCTTTATGACGTCTGCCACAATATCGCCAAACTGGAAACCTTTCCCGTAGACGGCAACATGATGGAGCTCTGTGTCCACCGGAAGGGCGCCACCCGGTCCTTTCCTCCTGGCCACCCGGCACTGCCCGTCTGCTACCGGAAGGTCGGCCAGCCCGTGCTGATTCCCGGCGACATGGGCACGGGTTCCTACGTGATGGTGGGAACGGAAAAGGCCTATCAGGAAACCTTCGGCAGCACCTGCCACGGTGCCGGCCGGGTCATGAGCCGGGCCCAGGCGACGCGCGCCAGCTCCGGTCGGCAGATCGCCCGGGAAATGGCCGACCGGGGCGTGCTGGTCATGGCCTCGGGCAAGGGAACACTCAAGGAGGAAATTCCGGAGGCCTACAAAAAGCTGGACGATGTGATCGATGTGGTCCATCGTGCCGGACTTTCCCGGAAGGTCGCCCGTCTGCGGGCCGTGTGCTGCATCAAGGGATAGCCGGAAACGGCGCCATCGAAAAGATGGCCGCCCAAACCCGGGCTTTTCTGAATTTCCCGTTCTTTTTTACCGAATTTGGAGGTCACTATGGGAGTCTTTGTCAACGAACTGGCTCAAATGGTTGAATCCCACGCCGAAGAAATTGCCGAGCAGTGGGCAAAAGCGGTAAGAAGAAATCCAAAAACGCCTTCATTTCAAAAACTTTCCAAGGACCACTGCCTCAACTGCGCCGCGGGTTTCTACCACAGATTCGTCAAGATTTATTTTGACAAGAGCCCCTATCCGGCCCTCGAAGAATTTTTTACCCGATATGCAGAGGCCCGCTATCAAGAAGGAATCCCACTCCAGGAGGCCATCCAGGCCCTTCTCATGCTGCGCCGCCAGATGTGGCTCTTTCCGGATCTTCAGACCCTCTTCGCTGCAAACGTCGACCAGTCCCAGGCCGTAGAGACCCTCAACCAAACCATCCGCATCTTCGACCAGGGCATTTACCTGATCATGGAACGGTATCAGAAATTGAGCAGCGGAAAGCAGGAGAAGATGCCATGCAAAAAAGCTCACGGTGATCATTGAACGGAAAGGTAACAGCTATGTTTCGTTCTGCCCTGAACTCGATAGTGCCAGCCAGGGAGACACGATCGAAGCCGCTTCCTGATTCAAGGCTTACCGTGGCGATTCCAGACCATGCCGAACTGCGGATAGGCTCTCCAGGCCATCCAGGAAGAAACTGATGCGAGCCATGGTCAGTCCCGAGTGATGATAACTGGTGCCACGGAGTTCATTATTTTAGTGATGGGAGCGAACATAAATGCCAAAGAAGCGCAGCGGTATCGTTTATCAATTCCGGATTGAGTTGCTTGAAATAGAACCAACGATCTGGCGGGTCATCCAAGTGCCGTCCGGTTACTCCTTCTGGGATTTGCATGTTGCCATACAGGATGCAATGGGCTGGCTTGACTGCCATCTGCATGCATTCCACATCCGCATGCATTACATGAGGACGAGCGTCGAGATCGGCATTCCCGATGAAGAGGAATTTGACCGTGCAGTACTTCCCGGATGGGAGATGCCTATCACCGAATATTTTACGGAGCCCGGGAAATCCGCAATCTACGACTACGACTTCGGCGACGATTGGTCGCACAATGTCCTTCTTGAAGCGATCATGCTTAAAGAAAGCGGCCGTAAGTATCCCTGTTGCATTGCCGGTGAGCGGGCGTGCCCGCCGGAAGACTGCGGAGGTGTGCATGGATACTATAAACTGCTCAAAATAATATCTGATCCGGGTCATCCGGAATATGAAGATCACATGAAATGGCTTACGCGCTACACGAAAAAAGGCCGTCCCTATGAACCCGGAACGTTTCATCCTGGAGAGGTAAAGTTCTCGAATCCAAGGAGAAGATGGGAAAAGGCCTTCTCAGAGTAAGTCCACAATTGGAACGGTGTTTTCATGTAATGAAAATCTTTCTGTAATCAGGGCTGAGAAATGATGAAGATTGACATAGACGGGCTCACGGAAGCGGAACTTATTGACCTGAACAACCGGGTGGTTGCGAGACTGAAGTTTCTGCACCAAATGAAGGCGCACGGAGCGATGCTTGAGTTCAGCATCGGAGAACAGGTGTCGTTTCAACCCGATGGGCGCCCTCTCATTACGGGTATCATCTCCAAGTACAACAGGAAAACGGTGACGGTGGTCACATCGGATGGTCACCAATGGAATGTCCCCCCGATGTATCTCCGCAAGGCTGAAGCCTCACCGCGTCAAGAACCGAGCCGCGGCCAAATCATCAAGATGCTGAAGAAGTAAAAGCCCCTTATGTGAGAGCCTCGGGACATACCCGATCCGGCGACACCGTCTTGCAGTGCCGACTTGCATTTCTCTTGATAAGGTATTATTTTTTAGGGGAATTCGGCACCAAAGAACAAGTGATCTGCTGGAAATAGAGCCGTCCCGGGCATGTTGCCTTATAGTCAAGTCCTTGAGGTAATGATCATCATTCCGGACCGTAAATGCTCTGATAATCCCTCTGGTGGCCGGGGATCCGTTACAGGGCGCCATGAGACAGTTTCAAAGCGGGTAATGGTATGGACGTAACCCGGATCATCGCGGCGGCGGGCGGCAGGTACTCCCGGGAGATGGGTATCGACCTCGATGAATGCCGGTCAGACCATGTCTTCCGGTGGTTTCTCGCCTCGGTCCTGTTCGGCGCCCGGATCTCCGAGACCATCGTAAAACGGACCATGGAGGCCTTCAAGGCGGCGGGCGTCCTGACGCCGGAGGAGATGGAGAGGACCGGGTGGGACGGCCTGGTGTCGATCCTGGACCGCGGCGGCTACGCCAGGTATGATTTCAAGACCGCCACCAAGCTGCTGGAGCTCTCCAGGACGCTCCGGGAGCGCTATGGTGGCGATCTCAACCGGCTGCACGGAGAGGCTTCCGACGCCGGAGATTTGGAGGAGCGACTCAAGGCGTTGGCGAAGGGGATCGGCCGTGTGACCGTGAACATCTTTCTGCGCGAGATGCGCGGAATCTGGCCGAAGGCGCGGCCTCTGCCCTCCGATCTGGTCGTGCTGGCCGCCGGAAACCTCGGTCTCTGTCCCCGGGGGATCGGGGATGGGGAGCAGGCCTCCGATCTGCTGCAGAACCGGTGGAAGGAAAGCGGTGGAAAGGCAGCGGATTTTCCCGATTTTGAATCCGCCCTCCTGCGCATCGGGAAGAACCACTGCCGGAAAAAGGGATGCGGCGCCTGCCCCGTCCGGACCGTGTGCCGGAGCGCGCCGGGATGATGCAGCCGGTCGGTCATGACGGTGAACCGCATTGACACGAAACATTCTTGAGGAGAGGCATGAAATGAATGAGCTTCTGTTTGATCCTGATACACACCGAAAGGCAGGCCATCTCCTGGGGGAACTTCTGGCGGGCTATGAAGGGGATCTCTCGAATCCGCCCGGATTCGGACAGATTGATCGGGACGCCATGCGGGCGATCATGACGGAGCCTCTTCCTGAAGAGGGGAGATCCCTTGAGGAGCTGTTCCAGGAATTCCGGGAAGTTGTCATGCCGAATTCGACGCATGTGGCGCACCGGCGCTTTCTGCCTTACGTGCTTCCCTCTCCCAACGGGATCTCGGCCTTTGCCGATGCCCTGGCAAGCACCCTCAATCAGAACTGTAACCTTTGGACGCTGTCCCCTGCCGCCAATGCCATCGAACAGCGGGTCATTTCCTGGTTTCAGGACTTGTTCTCCTTTCCCGAAGGGAGCGGAGGCATCATTACGAGCGGCGGGTCCATGGCGAACCTGACGGCCCTGGCGATTGCCCGGGACACGTACCTCGGAACATCCGCCAGGATGGACGGGCTGCAGTGGAGGGTATCGCCGCTGAGGCTCTACGTGTCGGACCAGGTGCATAACTGCGTGGACAAGGCGGCCGTTATTCTCGGCATCGGGCTCAATCATGTCCGCCATGTTCCCTGCGATTCTCAGTTCCGCATGCGGATGGATCTTCTCAAAGAGGCCGTCCTGCAGGACCGCCGCGATGGGTTCAGCCCCTTCTGCGTGGTCGGTTCAGCGGGAACCGTGACCACCGGGGCGTTTGACCCCCTTGACGAGCTGGCGGATTTCTGTGACGAGGAAGGGCTCTGGCTTCACATTGACGGGGCCTACGGCGCCCTGACGGTTCTCAGCGAAAGAAGGCGCCCCCATCTGCAGCCGGCAGGCCGTGCCCATTCCCTGTCGCTCGACCCGCACAAGTTTCTCTTCGCACCCCTGGAGGCCGGCTGCGTTCTTGTCCGGCGCGCCGAGGACATGCGGACCACCTACAGCTTCGTTCCGACCTACCTGTCCATGTTCTCCGATCCCGACTTTCTGAACTATGCGGAATATGGCCCCCAACTCTCGCGGAGCTTCAAGGCGCTGAAGGTCTGGTGGTCGTTGCGGGCCTTCGGGCGAAAGGCCTATGCGAAAGCGATCGACGATCTCTGTGACCTTGCGGAATATATGGAGGCGCGAACGGAAGCCGAGCCGGAGCTGGAACTGCTGGCCCCGGTCACCTTGAATGCCGTGTGCGTCCGCTGCCGCAATCTGTCCGACGGCCAGAATGAGCGTGTCCTGGCCCGCCTGCTGTCCGAAGGGGTTGCATTCCTCGGCAGGGCGGAAGTGAAAGGGAAATTCTGTCTGCGGGCCTGCTTCATGAACCTGCGGACCACACGCGACGACGTGGACCGCATTCTCGAGGAGATGGTCCGTTTTGGAAGAGAGGAGATGAGGGTGTGAGCCGCTTTTCGAAACGCATATCCCCATCGGGGGGGCAATCATGTGCCTGATTGCCTTCGACTGGCAGCCGGAAACGGAGACGCCGTTGATCCTGGTTGCCAACCGGGACGAATATTTTCATCGCGGAACCGCCGCGATGTCCTGCTGGCTCGATCAGCCCGAGATTGTCGCCGGGCGCGATCTTGAAGCCCTGGGGACGTGGCTCGGCGTCAATGCCGGCAGCGGCCGTTTTGCCGCCTTGACGAACATCCGCGCCCCAGCCTATCGCCGGGGCTGTGAAAAGAGCCGCGGCCAACTGGTATCCGGATTTCTGCAGTCTGCGCTTCCGGCCAGCCGATATCTCGATGAGATCTGCCGGGAGCGGCCATCCTACAGCGGGTTTAACCTGCTCGTGTTTGATGGAGAGGAGCTTTACCATCTGAATTCGGAAAAGCAGCCGCGGCCGGTTGAACCTGGACTGCACGGCCTGAGCAACGCCTGCCTGGACACGCCCGGCTGGCCTAAGGTCGAAAGCGCCAGGAGGAAGCTGTGCCGCTGGCTGGAACAGCCTGGATCCATGAAAGATCTGGCGCTTCTGCTCGACTCCAGGGTGCTTGCGGCGCCGGATACGCTTCCGGACACCGGCGTTTCTCCTGCAGAGGAGCACAGCCTATCGGCGGAATTCATTGCCATGGACGGTTACGGAACCCGTTGCAGCACAGCAATGATCTGGGGGCGGGATCACGTGCGGCTTCTGGAAATCACCTATGACTGTGACGGCCGGATCTGTGGACAGTCCGAGTTTCAGATAAATCGGGAAGACCGGTTATCGGATCCCCGGCCCTGGATCTCGACGGATCGATCTCCGGTTTTGAATGTGACGTGAAAAAAAGTTGTTTGGAATGTTTTGTCAGGAAATTTTTGCAGAATAAGGAGGAGAAACATTATGGCACAAGATCCGGGAATGGGAAAAAAGGTGATCGCCACCGTTATGGACGTGAAGGGGGACTGCAATGCGGGCCATGTAAAGGGGGAGACCTTCGAAATCTGTTGTCATAATCCAGCCGGACTATGCGGATTTTTCTTCCATGATATCTTTCCCAGCCTTTCCACCTTCCAGTTCGGCGGAAACCTTCCCTGGTGGGAAGGCGATGTGATCGAGCTGCAATGCCCGGACAGCTATAATCTCGTCACCCTGAAACTGGAGCGGTTTGACCGGGATTGATCGTTCCTGAACAGGTTCGCGGCCGGAGAAACAGGAGAGAGAACATGAATGGACGGCATCCTCCAAAGTCCGATGAAAATCCGATAGTGAGGGAAGACCTTCGGACCGGTTTGACTGCAGAGGCCATAAAAAACGATATTCTTGAAAATCTGGTTTACGTTCAGGCGCGGATCCCCAAAATAGCCACCCGGAACGACTGGTACATGGCCCTGGCCTATACGGTCCGCGACCGGCTGCTCGAGCGCTGGGGCATGGCCATCGAGTCCCTTCAGCAAAGCAGCCGCGCCGTCTGCTACCTTTCCGCCGAGTTCCTGCCGGGACCTCATCTGGGCAACGCCATTTTGAACCTCGGCATGTACGAACAGACGAAAGAGGCAACGGCCCGACTCGGACTGGATCTGGATGCCCTGATTTCCCATGAAGGGGAGCCGGGACTGGGAAACGGCGGACTCGGCAGACTGGCCGCCTGCTTTCTCGACTCCCTCGCGACCCTGGAAATTCCGACCATCGGATACGGAATCCGTTATGAATTCGGCATTTTTGACCAGGAAATCCACGATGGGTGGCAGCGCGAAGTGACTGACAAGTGGTTGGCGTTCGGCAATCCCTGGGAGATCGTCCGCCCCGAAATTGCGTATTACGTTCCCCTGGGCGGCTACACGGAAACGTATTATGACCGGCTGGGCCGCTTCCGCGTCCGCTGGGTGCCGGAGCGGGTCGTCAAGGGCATCGCCCATGACACCCCCATCCCTGGTTACCATGTGGAAAACGTCGCCCTTCTGCGGCTCTGGAAATCGGAAGCCTGCGAATCCTTCGATTTTCAGGCCTTCAATGAGGGCGATTATTACGGTGCCGTGGAGGACAAGGTGGCCTCCGAGACGATCTCGAAGGTCCTCTACCCAAACGATGAACCGATACCCGGAAAGGAATTGCGACTCTCCCAGCAGTTCTTTTTTGTGTCCTGCTCTCTTCAGGACATGATCCGGGTTCACCGCCTCGGGGGCGGTGTGCCGGCCACCTTCGACCGGAGATACGCGGTGCAGTTGAATGATACGCACCCTGCGATCGCCGTGGCGGAGCTGATGCGCCTCCTGGTGGATAAACAGCGGATCGACTGGGAGCGGGCCTGGGAGATCACGAGAAACACCTTTTCCTACACGAATCACACCCTTCTTCCGGAGGCCCTGGAAAAATGGCCCCTGCCGCTGTTCCGGAAGGTCCTTCCCCGGCATCTGGAGATCATCTTCGAGATCAATCGCCGTTTCCTCGAAGATGTCCGACTGACCTATCCTGGCGACAGCGAACGGTTGAGGCGTCTTTCCCTCATCGAAGAAGCGGATGATCGCTATGTCCGCATGGCCAACCTGGCCGCCGTGGGAAGCCATGCCATCAACGGAGTGGCGGCGCTGCACACGGATCTGCTGAAGGAAACCGTGATGAGGGATTTTTATGAACTCTACCCGGAGAGATTTCTGAACGTGACGAACGGCGTTTCTCCGCGGAGATGGATGCTTCTGTGCAATCCCGGAATGTCCGGCCTTATCACCGATGCGGTGGGGGAAAACTGGGTCTGCAACTCCCAGGATTCCATCGCGGGCCTGGAATCATTCGCCGATGACGGGGCATTTCGCGAAGCCTGGCGCAAGGTGAAGCAGGGCAATAAGATGGAGCTGGCCAGGCACATTTCGGAGCGCACCGGAATCGTCGTGAATCCGGAAAGCCTGTTCGACATCCAGGTGAAGAGGATCCACGAGTACAAGAGGCAGCACCTCAATGCCCTCCACATCATTTCGCTCTATATCCGGCTGAAGAGAACCCCCTCTCTGGATGTCCCGCCCCGCACGGTCATCTTCGGCGGGAAGGCCGCTCCCGGCTACGCCAGGGCCAAGCTGATCATCAAATTCATCAACTCCATCGCCGATGTTGTCAACAGCGATCCCGATGTCGCTGATCGGCTGAAAGTCGTCTTCTTTCCCGACTTCAATGTCAAGAACGGCCAGCTCATCTACCCTGCGGCGGACCTTTCGGAACAGATTTCCACGGCAGGAAAGGAAGCGTCGGGCACGGGGAATATGAAATTCTCCCTGAACGGCGCCCTCACCATCGGCACGCTCGATGGAGCCAATGTGGAGATCCGTGAGGCGGTCGGTCCGGAGAACTTCCTGGTCTTCGGCCTGACGGCCAGGGAGGTTACAGACCTGAAAATGCAGGGATACAGGCCCTGGGAGATCTACGAACAGAATGAGGAGCTCCGGGAAATCATCGACCTGGTCCGTTCCGGTTTCTTTTCCCGGGGAGACCGCGATCTCTTCGAGCCTCTTGTCAACGAGCTCCTCAGCCGCGACGAATACTGCCTCCTTGCAGACTATCCCTCCTATCTCGAAGCTCAGGAGAAGGCTGGCAAGGCATACCTCGTGCAGGGACAGTGGCTTCGCATGTCCATTCTGAATGTAGCCCGGATGGGCGGATTTTCTTCCGACCGCTCCATTCGGGAATATCTGGATCATATCTGGAAGGTCGACTCCCTGAAGGCTTCAGGAAGCAGGGGGAACGGCAGGCCTTGATAACATCACGAAGGCACGGCGCATGACAAGGAGCAGCCATGAAATTGACCGGAACAAAATCGCAGGACAGGAACTCCAAACCCGTTGACAACAAGCCGGAACCCAAAAAGGGCTCCGGCTGGGCGAAGATGCCGCCGCGCAGCACCTGGATATGGTTCGCCCTCATCCTCATTGCGAACTTCCTCTTGATCAAGCTGCTGATGCCTGCGCCGGAACAGCCGTCCATCGTCCCCTATACCCTGTTCAAGGATCAGGTGGGCAAGTATAATGTTCAGGCGATCTTCAGCCGGGGCGAAACGATCACCGGCCGTTTCAAAGTGCCTCTTACGATTCATTCCGCGGAGGAAAAAGGCGAAGCCAAGGCGCCGACGAAGGAAGAGCCCAGGAAGGTGGACCATTTCAAGACCATCCTGCCCGCCTTTGTCGATCAGGGTCTGGAAGCCTATCTGATCGACCATGCGGTCGAAATCAGCGCCAAGCCGCTCCGAGAAGAGCGCAGCACCCTGGCGACGATTCTTTACAGCTTCGGTCCGGGCCTGCTCTTTATCGCCTTCTATATCTGGATCTTCCGACGTATGGCCCAGCAGGGAGGCCTTGGAGGGGGACTCATGGGCATCGGCAAAAGCAAGGCGCGCCGCTATGACCAGGAGGAGGGGCAGAAAATCACCTTCAATGACGTGGCCGGCATTGACGAGGCCGAAAACGAACTGGTCGAGATTGTGGATTTCCTCAAGGACCCGTCAAAGTATACCCGCCTTGGCGGAGCCGCTCCGAAAGGCGTCCTTCTGGTGGGCCCTCCGGGCACGGGAAAGACCCTGCTGGCGAAGGCGGTTGCCGGGGAGGCCGGAGTGCCCTTCTTTTCGATCAGCGCCTCGGAATTTGTTGAGATGATCGTCGGAGTCGGCGCCGCGAGGGTGCGGGACCTCTTTCAGCAGGCCCGCGACCAGGCGCCGTCGATCATCTTCATCGATGAGCTGGATGCCATAGGCCGTGCGCGTGGGCCGGCGGCCATAGGCGGGTCCAGCGAGCAGGAGCAGACCCTGAACCAGATCCTGACCGAGATGGACGGCTTTTCCAGCCGCCAGGGCATTATCGTGCTGGCGGCGACCAACCAGCCGGACGTCCTCGACCGCGCGCTCCTGAGGCCCGGTCGCTTTGACCGGCGTGTGGTGGTGAACCTTCCGGACAAGACCGGCCGCGAGGCGATCCTCAAGGTTCACGTCCGGAATGTCCCTCTCGCCGAAATCGCGGACCTGGTAGAGCTTGCCGCTGCGACACCGGGCTTTTCGGGGGCCGACCTGAAAAACCTGGTCAACGAGGCCGCGCTGCTGGCGGCGAGGCGCGGCCAGAGTGAAGTCCATTACAAGGATTTCATGGACGCCCTGGAGAAGATCGTACTCGGCCCCGAGCGCCCCCTTCTCCTGAGCCGTGCGGACAAGGAGCGCATCGCCTACCATGAGGGAGGGCACGCCATTCTGGGCCTGGTGGTTCCCGGTGCGGACCCTGTGAACCGGGTGACGATCGTACCGCGGGGTCAGGCCCTCGGCGTGACCTACCAGCGGCCGGAAAGCGACCGCTACAATTATCCGGAGGCTTACCTCCGGGCACGGATTATTGGAATGCTGGGCGGACGGGCGGCGGAGGAGATCGTCTATGGAACGAAGACGACCGGCGCCGAAAGTGACATCGAGCAGGCGACCGGGCTGGCCCGCCGGATGGTGACGCGCTGGGGAATGAGCGAACGCCTCGGGCTGGTGCAGCTTGCGCCCCGGGATAACCCCTACCTGAGCGGCATGGACGGATATGGTGGCTCCAGGCCATTCAGCGAGGATACCGCCGAAACCATCGATGCCGAGGTTCGCAGGATCATCGCCGAGAGCCACGAGGAGGCCAAGCGGCTCCTGAGAGCATACCGCTGTCAGCTCGACGCCCTCGCCGAGGCCCTTGTGGCCCGGGAAACCCTCGATGAGAAGGAAATCCTGGCTGCAACAGGCCTGCCTCCAGCACCGCCCCTGGAGACGGGCAAGCTGCCGCTTTCCGATGAGGAGAGTCAGAGCTCCGCGGGCGCCGCCTGAGGAGCTTCGGCAGGCGACCGACGGCCACGAAAGGATGGGGGCAACTGGGGGAACAGCGGTTGCTGACAGGCAGGCGATCATTGCAGGGGTTTCCGTGCCTGGATGGGTCCGCTCCGGCTCGGTCCGGAAGATCACGAAGCACGTGGGGGTGACAAATGAAAAACCTGAGCAGCGTATTCAATCCTGACCGTGTGGCATTGATCGGCGCCAGTGATCAGGAAGGTTCCATTGGAAAAATTCTTCTTTCGAATCTGCTCCTGGCAAAAAATAGAACGATCTTCCCGGTCAACCCGAAGAAGAAGGTGCTGCTGGGCCAAAGATGTTTTGAGAATATATCGAGCATTCCCGAGCCTGTCGATCTGGCCGTGATCGCGACCCCGGCGGAAACGGTTCTCGATCTGGTAGAGGAGTGCGGCAGGGCGGGGGTCGGTGGGCTGGTCATTGTTTCCGCAGGCTTTAAAGAAAGCGGCGAAAAGGGAGCATCTCTGGAACAGCAGCTGAACGAGATCCGGAAAAAGTACGGCATGCGGATCCTCGGGCCGAATTGTCTCGGGTTTGTTCGGCCGAACGCCGGTTTGAACGCCACCTTCATGAAGGCCAATCCTCTGCCGGGAAAGATTGCTTTTATATCCCAGAGCGGCGCCCTGGGCAGCGCCATCCTGGACTGGGCGGCTTCGGAGAGCGTCGGGTTCAGCATGTTCGCGTCGCTCGGTTCCATGAGCGACATCGACTTCGGCGATCTCATCGATTTTCTCGGAGAAGACGAGGCGACGCGGAGCATCCTGATTTACATGGAAGGGGTGGGAAATGCCAGAAAGTTCATGAGCGCCGCTCGGGCGTTTGCCCTGCGAAAGCCCGTGATCGTCCTCAAGCCGGGAAGATATACGGAAAGCGCTGAAGCAGCCCGATCCCACACAGGCGCCATGGCCGGGGATGACGCAATCTATGACGCCGCGTTCAAAAGAGTGGGGGTGGTGCGGGTAAAGGATATTTCCGCTCTCTTCGACGCGGCTGAAATTCTCGCTTCCCAGAGGCTTCCCCTCGGCCGGAAGCTGGCCATCGTCACGGCAGCCGGTGGTCCCGGTGTCATGGCCACGGACGCCCTGATGGATTTCGGAGGAGAGCTTGCAAAGCTTTCCGACGAGAGCCTCGAACGGTTGAATGCCTTCCTGCCGCCCTTCTGGAGCAAGGGGAATCCCCTGGACCTGCTGGGGGATGCGGATACCGGGCGGTTTGACCAGGCGATCCAGGTCTGTCTGAACGATCCCGGGGTAGACGGCATCCTGGTCATCAGCATTCCCATGGATACGGCTCCGCCGGTTGAAGTGGCCCGGGTGATCATTGAAAATGCGAAAAAAGCGTTCAAGCCGATCATTACGACCTGGATGGGGGCGGGAAAGGTGCGTGAGGCGATGGATATGGTCGCCCGGCAGGGTATTCCCAATTATGAAACCCCGGAAGGGGCCGTGAAGGCCTATATCAATCTGTACAACTATGAAAGGAACCTCGAACTTTTGTATGAAACCCCTTCCGAGCTGCCGGTGCGGAGAGTCGTCCAGGAAAACCTGCCGGCTTTCCTCAAGAGAATCCGGGAGGAGAAGGGTTCCTTAAACGAGATTATTTCGAAGGCCGTCGCTGAGGAGAGATACCTTCTCAACGAGAACGAGTCCAAGGAGTTCCTTGCCGCCTATGGCATTCCAACCACGGTTCCTGCACTCGCCGTTTCCGAAGAGGAGGCGGTGGCCGTTGCCCACCGCCTGGGATATCCCGTTGTCATCAAGATCGCCTCGCCGGACATATCGCACAAGAGCGATGTCGGTGGCGTCGAGGTCGGAATCCGCTCCGAGGAGCAGCTCAGGCAGGCCTACGGGGGCATGCTGGCAAAGGTCGGACAACGGGCTCCGGAGGCGGTGATCGAAGGAATCACCGTTCAGAAGATGATAGAGAACATCGATTACGAGCTGATCCTGGGCTCGAAAAAAGATAAGGATTTTGGTGCCGCCATTCTCTTCGGGATGGGTGGGGTGACGGCGGAACTGATCCAGGACTTCTCGGTGGGACTGCCTCCCCTGAACACGACACTGGCAAAGATGCTGATGGAGGAAACGAAAGCCTACAAGCTTGTTCAGGGATGGCGCGGCAAGCCCCCGGCCGATCTCGAAGAGCTTGAGGCGACGCTGATCCTTTTCTCCTACCTGGTCGCAGGTTTTCCCGAAATTGCGGAGATTGACATCAACCCGCTCGCCATATCGGACGGCAAACTGTACGCCCTGGATGCGAGAATCATCCTCGATAAAGCCTATCGGAAATCGGCGGACCTTTATCCGCACCTGGTGATTACCCCTTATCCCACGAGGTTCATCACGACCTTTCTATTGCCTGATGGAACAGAGGTGACCCTTCGGCCGATTCGGCCTGAAGATGAACCTTTGGAGCGGGAGCTCCTCGAGACCCTGTCCGAAGAGTCCCGCCGGACAAGGTTTTTCTCATCTTTTAGGAACGTCACCCGCGAGTGGCTGATCATGTTCTGCAACATTGACTATGATCGGCACATTGCCCTCGTCGCTGAAATTTCGGAGCAGGGGAAACAGAAAATCATCGGTGTCGCAAGACTGATCATCAACCCGGATTTCAGCTCCGGGGAAATCGCCGTGCTCATCCATGATCGGTATCAGCGAAAGGGGATCGGGCAGAAGCTGATGGAGACGGTCCTCAACATCGCCCGGTTAAAGGAGCTGCCTGAGATCTACGGGGAGGTTCTGACGGATAACCGGGAAATGCTCAATCTCAGCAGAAAAAATGGATTTTCCATCAAGCGGCTTCCCGATGGAACGTCGAGCATTCGCTTGAAACTGCAGTAAATGGTCGATCCGCCGCGATGCCGGTCAATCCGGAAAAGACGGCATGAATTCATCCGATCTCCAGCACAGGCAAGGGGGGCATCATCTGGTGCCCCCCTTGCCTGTGGGCCCGAAACCGAAACGGTGGGAAAATTATGCCTTCCGGGTGACGGATTCAATCAGCACATCTTCCAGGGGCCAGTCCTGGAAAGGACCCCGGGAGCCGGTTTTGACTTTGGCCATGGAATCGATCACATCCATCCCCTCCGTCACTTTGCCGAAGACCGCATAACCGAAGTTGTTCTTGCCGGCATAATCCAGGAAGGAATTGTCCACAAAATTGATGAAGAACTGGGACGTGGCTGAATCAATGACCATGGTCCGTGCCATGGCCAGCGTGCCCCGCTCGTTTTTCAAGCCGTTTTCCGCCTCATTCTTGATGGCAGGACCGGTGGGTTTCTGCTGACCGCCCTTGTCGAATCCTCCGCCCTGGGCCATGAATCCGGGGATGATCCGGTGGAAAATGGTTCCGTCGAAAAAACCGTCTTTTACATACTGCAGAAAATTTTCAACGGTGATGGGGGCCTTGTCCTGATAAAGGACCGCCTCAAAAGTTCCCAGGCTGGTTTTGAAGACCACGGTGGGGTTGGAACTTGTATCTTGCATGGTTGCCTCGTCTCCTTGAATGGTTTTGGTCGGCTGTCTGACAATGGCCGATCGATGTTCTGAAATGTTGCGGAAGTATAGAGGGAAACCTTCAGGGTTGTCAAGGAAGGATACGGACAAAAACCGCCGGACTGGCGGAACGTTCCGTCAGCGATTGGCGGGGACTTCTATCCGGACGGGCACCATCCCCGCACGGGAATCGGCCGTACCGATCGAAACGGCCCTGCCCGTGATACCCAACCCTGTAAGCCTCTGCAGAAGGGCTTGCACCTGCCGGGGCGGCAGCTCCGCCGTCAGGATCTCCATTCCTCCGGATGTCCTGCGCTCGATCCGTGAGGCATCAAACTGCCGCAGAAGGCTTATGATTTCCGCCGTCGATGCGCTTTTCCCGCGAAGGCCGCTGTCGGTAACAGCGGAATCCGATGTGTTTTCTCCATCTCCGGATTTTTTCCGAGCCATGGGGGGAGAGAGGGCTCCGGAGAGCGATGGTCGGGGGGCGGCGAAGACGGGGGGCTCTTCAGCCTTCCGGGAGCCGACGCTTTCAAGGGTTTCCAGCGGCAAGGGCGCCAGGGCCACTGCCCCCTTCCGCGGCTTTGCCGCATCCTCTTCCCCTGAAAGGTGCTTCCCGCTGTCCCGCATCCCCTCCCCATCCGGGCGCGGCGGTGAAGCCTGTTCCAGCCGGAGAGCGGACTGATGCGTCGGCTGTACAAGGCCGGGCTGAGGGGATTTCGCGCTCTTCGCTGCCGAAGGCGGCGTCGTTCCCCGCGGGACGGATGGACCGACGGCGGGCGCAGGCGGAATGGCCGCCCGGGAATGGTCCTTGCGGGAAGGCCCCTGCGTTCCCATGGAGCGCTCCAGCGCCGGCTTGGGCAGGGCGACGTGGAGGTCCCCATCCCTGTGGAACTGCGTCTCCTGGGTGCGATAGACCTGGAAAGCGAGGACTGAAAGAATGAGGAGCGCCGCGGTGGAAAGGGGAATCTTCAGGTGCAGCGGGGAGAAGAGCCTCCGGAAGAACCCCTTTTCCGGCTGTGCCTCGTCCCGCACCCTGGTCATGATTCTCTGCTTCAGCCAGGGTGGAGGCGTCACCTCCTCCAGGCCGGACAGGATCGTCCCCATCCGCTCCAGATCCGCGATGGCCTTGCGGCACTGCGGGCAGGAGGCAAGGTGATCGCGTACCCTCGCGCTCTCCTCGGGTGAGAGAAGACCTTCCAGGTAGGCGGGCAGGCTGTCTTCGATATCCCGGCAAGTCATGAAAAATCTCCGATTCTGGAACGCATGAGGTCTTTCAGGGAATTTCGTGCCCGGAAAAGCCGCGAGCGGACGGTACCCGGGGGGATCTTGAAAACGTCGGCAATCTCGCCGTAGGACAAGCCCTGAATGTCTCGCAGGACAAGAATTTCCCGGTAGCCGTCATCAAGGAGGCCGATGCATTCCTGCACCCGGGCTTCCAGTTCCTTTTTCTCCAGGCGCTCCTGGACGGAGTCCTCCTGCAGAGGCTCCGCCTGGCAACCGCATCCGTATCCGTATCCTTCTTTGCCGGAGGACGCCTCCGGGAAAAAATCTCCGGAACGCACCCGGGCCTTTCGCTGCTTCAGCTCGATCAGCCGGTTCTTCGCGCAGTTGACCACGATGCCGTAAAGCCAGGTGGAAAAACGCGCCTCCCTCCGGAACTTCGCAACGGACCGGAAGGCGGCGAGGAAGGCCTCCTGGACGACATCACAGGCCTCCTCGTAATCTCCGATCATCCGGTAGGCAACGTTGAGCATCTTTTTCTGGTGCCTGTCAACCAGAACTCCGAAAGCCTCGACATCCCCTTTCTGGCAAAGAAGCACCGTTTCGAGGTCATCGTCCTCGATGATCGGAGGTTGCTCTTTCAGAGAATTCGAGGCTTCCATGGAGGCTATCGCACCTGTGGGATTGTCCTTAATACCAGTGTAAGCGTTATCCTGGATTCTTTTCCGTTTCCGGCAGCGGGAAAACGCCACTTCTTCATCCGCTCCAGGAGGCAGGAATTTACAGCGGCATCCTTCAGCGCTGCCGGGGAAGCGGTGACCTTACGAACCGTGCCGTCGGGAGAAATGACCAGGATAAAGGTCTGTTTCACGTGAAACACCTTTCCCGCCAGGCAGGACTCCAGGGTGGAAAGCTGCCCCTTCACGATTCCCGCTGCGTCCTCCTGCGAGAGGCCTCCCGCCACTTCGATCCTGTTCACGGATAGAGAAACG
>MVRU01000046.1 GCA_002067745.1 Syntrophus sp. PtaU1.Bin005 | reverse complement strand
CCATTCCTGCATGGAGCCGTCGTAATTTTTTACATTTGTGTACCCGAGAACTTCATGCAGAATGAACCACCAGGTACTCGCTACCCTTCCCGTATCGCAGTAGACGATGATCCCCCGTGACAAATCGCCGCCCACGACCCCGGATGCCATATTCTTCAACTGATCCTTGGTTTTCAGCGTATAACAGCATGTTTCAAGGTGCTCACCCGGCGGATACTTATCAAACACCTGTGCGGTGGGAAGATTGACCGCCCCTGCGATTCTGCCCGCCTTGGCAACAAAGGGAAGCTTGTTTTTGCCGCTGAAAAATTCCGGCTCCCGGACATCTACAATCAAGGCCTTTCCCAGTTGACTCGTGACGTAGTCTTTATCGGCTAAAAGATTCTTGTTGAATTTTCCCTGGTAAGGCTTAGCCTTTGGTTTTACGATATCCGTTGAGATGGCCCGTTTTTCCCTCATCATCCACTTGGTATATCCCCCATTGAGGATGCCGACGGTCTTGACCCCGGCATATTTCAGAGTCCATGCCACCCGGGATGTGTTGACGCGGTCAGGGCCCGATTCCGTCGTCCCGGCAACGACAACGATCGAATCAGGACCGATGCCCGCGGAACTCAATAGGTCGACAAGTTCATCGTCCTCGGGGAGCTGATTGTCAAAATCGCCCTTTTTGATGGCCCACGTCCCATAGAAGAGACTGATGGCCCCGGGGATGTGGCCTGTCCGATAGTCTTCAACTTTCCGGATATCCACGATGATCAATTTTGGATTGTCAAGATTCTGGTGGAGCCAATCGGTGGAAACAATCGGCGAAAACCCTTCGGCAACCACTGTCAGGGGCAATAAAAAGAACACGATCAAGAGAAGAGCATACATATTGATTTTTTTCATATTGTCTCCTTTCTGCTGATTGGGAGTCGGTCGGCACGAGAATCCGCTTTTCATCTGCGAACGTTCTCCATGCGCTCATCCTTGGTTCGATATGCCTGTGATGATTTCTCCTTTTGCTCGTCATGGTTGAACAGTTATTGAGGAAAGGTTGGTTTGCCGGATTGCCCCACCTCCTTTCATCCTCGAAGCAAAGGTTACCGGGAAATGGCTTTCGGAGTGGAAATCAATCCCTCGTTTGCCTTGGCGCCTCCCTTCAGGAGGGTTTCCCGCGTCAGGAATCCGGTCCTGTCCTTGTGACAGGAATCGCAGGATCGGGTCCGGTCCGTGCGTTTCCTGATGTTGTGGGCAGGGGTGTCCCAGTAATTCGGAAGATTGTCGTAATGGGCCATGCGAATACCTGCCTTCGCAAAGGAATCACGGACGGTGGGAATGACGCGGAGCGTCGTGACCTCATTCCTGTTCCGTGGGTTTTTCCCGAGGATGAATCCAGGTTTGGACTTGGCGCCCGTCCCTTCATGACAGTTGTAGCAATTCCGGTACTGGCCGCCCGAGTGGCAGCCATAGCAGCTCACCTTGCCGAGGTGAACGTTGTGGGCCATCGTCGTCATGGGTTTCTCCGACGTGATGGTTTTGTGGCAGTTCGTGCAAGAGGGGCGGTCCTTCACCTCCTGCTTGGTCATATACTTCTGTCCGTCGCCGTGGAGTTCCTGCTTGTTGTGGCAGTCAAGGCACATCATCCCCTTCTGGTAGTGGACGTCTGTCGTTCCGCCGTATTCACCCGTGTATTCCGGGTAAACGCGCCCCCCCGTGACAGAAGGCGCAGGTCTTTGCTTCGTCCTTTTTGACGAATTTGTGGCCCTGGATGAGGCCCATGCTGATTCCGGAAACAGGCGGTGACTTCACGTGACAATCGCCGCAGGAGGCATGGCAGCTCCGGCAGGATTGTTCAAAAACCTTCTTGTCAAAGGTTTTCAGCTCCGCCTTGGAAAAGCGGCCCATGACACCCTGCCTCTGGCCGATTGTTGTATAATGCAGGGATTTTCCATAGGTGTCCGCGATCTTTCCGTGGCAGCGGCCGCAGGTTTTGAGATTGTCCGACGGCCGGCATACCAGCCCCTTATGGGCCGACTCCTTCTTTGTGCTTGTCTTGTCGCCCTTGTGGCAGATGTCGCATCCCTGGGAGAAATGGGGATCTTTGGCTAAAAGTGCGGAGTCGACGAGATAGCCCTTGTAATAATCTTCCGCCTTCACGGGCGGAGGGGCGCCTGCTCACCCCTCGCCTTCACTGTGAAGGGTGGGCATCCTGACCAGGGACTTCATCTTTTGATCGTCCGTGTGGCAGGAGATGCATTGATCGGCAGGTGGATCTGCTCCAACCCATACCGGCAGAAGAAAAAGGAGAAAAGGCAGCAACAAAAGGAAAAAGCGCTTCGTTTTCATAACGTCCTCAACATTCTGTGGCTGAGGCCACTCAATTAAAAGGAATCGAAAATGATCCGGTCCGTCTTACGCGAAAGCTTGCTCTGAAGTGGCTGCCCCTGACCTAGGAGCTTTTATCCATTCTCGGATAGTATGGGAAGTTTACCACAACATTTCTTTTCATCAATCTTTATTTAAACGCAGAAAGGCCTTGAGCCCTGAAAAGGAAATTGAGGGAGGCGGCGCTCAAATCCGGTCATTTTACGCCGACGAGCCGCATCAGGAAGAGAACCAGGCTCAGGATGGTGAGTCCCGCTGTGAAGACGATCCCTATGATGCAGGCCATCGTGCGCGCCAGGTGAGGCCTTGTAAAGACCATCAGGTGCTCGGGGTCTGAGGGGTTTTCCCCCTTGAGGCCCAGGATCTCAAAGGTGTATCGACCCGGAAAGGCAATGTCGAAGACCCTCAGTTCCCGGGTCGCTTTTTTGAATCCCGAGGTGGTCGTCCGCAAAAAGGCCCTGCGGCTCTTCACCGCCATTCCATCAGGTCCCGTGAGTTCGTATTTCAACGCTGCAAAACGCCTGCTGAGGATGGGGCCTTCCATGCAGAGGACAACCCTGCCCGACTCGGAAAAATTGATCTCCTGGCGATCGCGGAGGGGGACACTGATCAGCCGCGACTCTGCCTCAATCCGGATCACACCGATGATGCATTTTACGAGCAGGATGACAGAGAAGAGAAATACCGGGACGGATATCCAGATGCCGTACTTGTAGATAAAAGAAAGAAATTCCATGTCTATCTCCCTTTAAGCGTTTTTTGCTGAGCATTGTAGCCGCCATTTCCTGCCATTCTATGCCTGGTGAGCCCTTATGACCGATTTTAGGAAGTGACGTTCAATTTCGTATGGTTTGTCATGACACAGAAGATCGTTGTGTCCCATGGTGACAAAGGGCAATAAGGGGTTTCTTCTTCAGGGAATACCGGCGCTCATTCTGCTGACCAGCACCATTGGTTTTCCCAATGTTGCGGCGGCAATTTCCTGGGTCGATAACATGTTGGGGGAATAACGTACAGTCCATAGCGGTCTGTGCTTTCAGGCAAACACATTTCGAGTGAAGTATAGCTTCTCAGGTAGAATCATCGGATCCCTCCTGCACCACCAGAAGTTCTTCCTTCTCCATCATTTTCCAGGGAAGATCCTCCATGATAGGCTGGGAGCAAACAATGCAGGAACTCTCCGAGGAGGCCTTGAAGAGAGAATAGTAATCCGGTTCCCTGGCGTAATCGCGGTAGGCGAACAGGCGTTTCCCATCGCTGAAGAGGCAGTTGAGAGCGGAGAAGGTATAATCCCGCCTGATCAGGGAAACGCTGTTCATAAAGGCCCTGGCCAGGTCAAAAGACGGATCGCTCATGACATGCAGGAAGAAGACTTCCGTATCGAGGGCATCCTCTCCGAGGCCTGGAACGGTTATGCCGGGAATCAGCCCCTGGTAATTGTAGATTGTGCCGTTATGGGCAAAAACCGTGTTTTTGTAGTGGAAGGGATGGGCATGCCGGGACGTGGAGGTGTCGTTCCAGGCGGACTTGCGCAGATGGAGGATCAAAACAGGACATTCCCCGGCTCTTCGGAGAGGGCTCGTGATCTTGTCCGTCTCTTCCAGGACATTCCCGCCGCTTTTGCGGACTTTCCATACACCGTTGAGATAGAAGGCCATTCCCCATCCATCGCCGTGTCCGGGAGGATCGCCGGCCATTACGTGACCGGTTCGGGCGAGATCGCAGAAATGGTTGACGATCTGTCGATGCTTTACGAAGTTGAAATTCGTGATGCCCAGCAGCCTGCACATTTCAGAAAAGGCACCTCACCACGAAAACGGCGGTAACGATTCCGATCAGGTCGGCGACCAGGCACACCGGCACGAGATAGCGGGTTTTCCGGATGCTCACCGCGCCAAGATAAACGGCAAGGACATAAAAGGTGGTTTCCGCACTTCCCATGATCACGGCGGTCATCCGCGTTGCAGCCGAGTCCGGCCCCGTCGTTTTGACGATGTCGGTAAACAGGGCTGTCGAGGCGCTTCCGGAGAGCGGCTTGACGATCGACATGGAGATGACTTCGACGGGGATATCCAGGAAGGAAAAGGCGCTGTAAAAGAGATTCCGGAGGCAGTCGAAGGCGCCCGACGCCTGGAAGCCTTTTATGGCCACAAAGATTGCCAGCAGATAGGGGAAGATGTTCAGAATGATTCCCGGCCCTTCTTTCGCGCCGGCAACAAAGGAATCGTAAACCCGGACCTTCTTCAACGTTCCATAGAGGACCGTAAAAAGGAGAAAGAGCGGGATGATGAGGAGGGAGATCGTGTTGAGCTGCCGGATCATTTGAGGATCTTCCTGAACGTGAAGAGAATGAAGAGCGCTGCAACGGCCGAAATGGCGGTGGCAATCAGGACCGGCAGAACGATCTCCGCCGGATTATGGGCGCCATAGGCTGCGAGAATCCCGATGACCGAAAAGGGGATCAACTGGATGCTGGCCGTATTGAGGACGATGAAGATCATCATCTCGAAGGTGATGGTTCCCTTGTCTTTGTTGAGGGTGTCCAGTTCCTGCATGGCTTTGATTCCCAGGGGAGTGGCGGCATTGCCGAGGCCGAAAAGGTTTGCCAGGATGTTGAGCGTAATGGCCGTAAGAGAAGGGTGATCGTCGGGGATGTTTCTGAACAGCCGGGAGAGAACCGGTCGGAATACATGGGCGATCCGGTAGATCAGCCCGGAGTCTTCGAGAATCCGTGTGATCCCCAGCCAGACCGAGACGATGCCCAGCAGGAACAGGGAGATCTCCACCGCCGATTTGGCGCCGTCGAAAACGGCCTGCGTGAAGGGCTCCAGGTTTCCGGTAAAAACGGCGAAGACGATACCGACGGAAAGCAGGATCAGCCAGATGACGTTCATGATCGAACTCCCGGCAGGGACATCTCCTGAATCCGGAGGCTCTTCCGATCCGTATTCAGCTCGACCAGGGCGCCGACGGGCAGAGAAATCTTGTTGTTCCCATGGCCGATATAGGGGCAGGAAACCACGGGGAATTTTATTTCCATCTGCGAGGCGATCATCCCGTACACCTGACTGCTTCTGATCCCGCGGAAATCGCCGAGGATGATCGCCCTGACATCCCGAAACTTGCCGGCAAGGATCCACTGGGTCAGGCAGCGATCGACCGAATGGCTCTTTTCATCCACATCTTCCAGGAAAAGAATCGTCTGCTCCGTATCGAGCTCCCAGTCCGTCTTTATCAGCGCGGTAAGGGTCATGAGATTGCCGCCCTTGAGAACACCCCTGGCCGTACCGGGTTGATAGACCGTTACCGGTGCGCCTTTGAAAAGGTTTCTCTCCGGGTAGCCGTTGACGGCGTTTATAAAGGACTTCAACGTAAAGGGTGACGGTGCGCCCAGGTTCTTAACCATCGGTGCATGAAGGGTGACCATTCCGGTCCGTTCAAAAATGGGGTTGATCAATGCGCTTAAGTCACTGAAACCGGCAAAGAATTTGGGATGGTCGCCAATGAGGTCGAAGTCGATCAAGGGCAGGGCCTTCATGGCTCCATAGCCGCCCCGCACAGCCAGGATCATTGCGATATCCGGGTCCGAAAAGGCCCGGTGGATCTGGTCCGCTTTCTCCTGCGGCGAGAGCGGAGTTGCAGGGAATTCCGGGTTGATGACGTTAAACCCCAGCTCGGCGAGCCGTCGAATCCCGCCGGTAAAATCGCGCCTCTTTTTGATCAGGCAGCTTGGCGTTATCAGAAAGACCTTTCTCACGGCGAGCCCCGTAATTTCATGCTCATGCCTCCCGGGAAGCCGCTCGGCCGACCGTTCGCAGGGATTCCTCGATTCCAAGGCAAAGCAGCCGTGACATCGCTTCCCGCGTCTCGACCGTGGCGGATCCGAGGTGGGGAAGAAGGACCGTTCTCGGCGCGGCAAGCCACCCGGGATTCAGCGTTGGCTCATTGTCGAAAACATCCAGACCGATCCCTCCCAGCCGTCCCTCGTCAAGCAGGTCCATGGCTGCCTGTTCGTCGAAGATTCCGCCCCGGGCCGTATTGATGAGAAAGGCTCCCCGGGGCAGAAGGGCGAGCCGTTCGCGGCCCAGCAGGCCCCTGGTCGTATCCGTCAGCGGGCAGTGGAGGGACAGCACGTCGCTCTGCGGCAGCAGCTCATCCAGGGGCAGGCGTTCGGCGATCTCCACGCCGAAATCCACCGGGGGCTGGTTTCCTTCCCGGTCCCAGAAAAAGACCGTCATCCCGATGGCCCAGGCCCGTCGGGCAAAGGCCCGGCCGATCGGGCCGGATCCCAGAATCCCGCAGGTTTTTCCCGAGAGGCCGGTTCCCAGGAGCAGGTCGGTCGCCCACCCCTTCCACTGGCCGGAGCGCACCAGGGCCTCGCCTTCGCTGACGCGCCGGGTCAGGGAGAGCAGAAGCGTCAGGGCCAGATCGGCTGTGGCATCCGTCAACACGCCGGGTGTATTGACGATGCGAATGCCCCGCTGCCGGCAATAGGCGACGGGGAGATGGTTGATGCCTACGGAATAGGTGCCGATGACCTTCAGGTTCGGGCAGCGTTCCAGATCCTCTTCCGTCAGGGGCTCTGAGAGCAGAACGACGAGGGCCTCCGCACTGGCGAGTCCGGCCGTCCATTCCGGAGACCGGAAGGGGGTGACGCACAGCTCGGGAAAGCGGAGCCCCAGATGTTCAATGTATGGGCCCACCAGGGAGGATGTGGCTAGAATGCGGATGCTCATTTCTTGAACAATGCCTCCAGAAGTTTGAACGTCGCTGAATAGATTTCAGGATCCTTGCCCGCCCGCGGCCCGGCGACATTCAACACGCCTATGGAATGTTCGTCGATCCAGGCGCGCACGAAGACGGCCGCCTCGGCGGGAGGCACCTTGTCCAGATCGATATGCAGACAGGGCTTGCCATGTTGCTCGGCATAGAATTCCGTCACGGCGGAGCCACCCGTCAGGATTCCATGGGACACGATCAGCGTTCCGTCGGAATCCAGGACATTCTTTTCCGTCCTTTGCGAATAGTCGCTGGTCGGCATCTCCTGGAGCCTGTAGGCCTCGGGAACGGTTCCATCCTCCGATTTTCTGCCCTTGGGGACCCAGCCGCTGTAGGGAATGGAATATTGAATGGCGTAATCGAGAGCGGCTCGGTCCGCGCCCGTCTGGCCGCCTGAAATGATTTTAGAGATCATAACCCCCCGCGTAATTTTACAAATCGGCTGCAGCGGATCCGGTGATCCGCCGAACCGCTCCTGATCATCCTGTGCCCTTTTTGATGAAGGTCTCCTTCTGGAGTTCGTCGAAGGCACTCCGGAGCTCTTCCTGGGTATTCATCACGATGGGGCCGCGCCAGGCAATGGGCTCTCCGATGGGCTTTCCGGAAACCAGGAGAAACCGGATCCCTTCATCCTCTGCCGATACCGCGATTTCCTCGCCGTCTTCAAAGAGGGCCAGCGTCCCGTTTCCCAGATAGGGCGGCACCTCCAGATCATAATCGTTGCGCCCCTCCGACTCGTAAGAAAAAGGCTTCTTCTCGCCGCAGAAATATCCCTTTCCGTCAATGACATAGGCGAAAACGGTGTGTCCGGTCTTTGTGGGGTGGACATAGGCGGTCTGTGCCGGCAGGGTGACATCGATGTATTCGGGTTCGATGACAATATCGGAAACAGGCCCGGTCACGCCTTCGACGGTTCCGCAGATCACCGCGATGCGTATGCCGTTGTCCAGCCGGAGGATGGGAATCTGGTCCGACCGGATCTCCTGGTAATGCGGGTCCATCATCTTGTGGGCGGCCGGAAGATTCGCCCAGAGCTGGAAACCTTCCAGGACGCCGTTGGGATCGCCCTTCGGCATTTCCTGGTGGATGATTCCGCTGCCGGCGGTCATCCATTGCACGTCCCCCGAGGAAATCCTGCCTGAATTCCCCATGCTGTCCCCATGTTCGACAGCCCCCGTCAAGACATAGGTGATTGTCTCAATGCCGCGATGGGGATGCCATGGAAAACCGCTCAGATAATCGTCGGGATTGTTTGAACGGAAGTCGTCAAGGAGCAGAAAGGGATCGAACAGGGGAATTTCCCGATGCCCGAAAACCTGCATCAGATGAACGTCCGCCCCCTGAATAATGGGCCTGCTCTTGAAAACCTTGCGAATTTTCCTGGAAATTGTCATGATGACTGCTCCCTTTCCGATGCCCGTGGACCGTTTCAGGGTATCTTAACACGATTGCCTGGATTTTCAATGAATGGAATCATCACGGCACAGCCCACGCAGAAGCATGGGTTTCACGCGCTTGTCCGGTATTCTAAGATTTTAGAAGGGGATTTTGCCGCTTTTCAGCCCTTTGTGTAAGCCCTGCAGGCAAGAGCGCGAAATTTGGTTCATCCGGCTGAAGCGTACTTCTCTGATTTCTTGCTTCCTCCTGCCATGCATCATTTCATTCATCAGATAGTAAAATAACTCGATGGTATCCCTTGACGCGACTTAGAAACAGGTGATATCTGGTAATCTCATATGAGATTAACCGGCAAGAAGGTTTATAGACGTCAGTCCCTGATTAAGAAGATCAGCTTAATATCCTTGGCAGGCTTTCTCCTTGTCATTGTCGCAGGCGCCTTCTCCTACAATGACAAGTCCTTGCTGTTTTACGTCCTGGAGATTGACGCTTTTGCCCGTGCAGGCGGCAGCAAGTCCTTCTGTAGCCGGGGCTCACACTCCTACTCGTCGCCAAGTTCACAATCGAAAAGCACTACCAGATCGTCACGGCAGGTGACGACTGCCACGAGCCCGTCTCCTGGCGGGCAGCAAAACAGAACCAGTCAGGTTCGACGAATACTGGACCTTCACCCGTCCTGTGGGGAATTATCCCTGGCAGTTATCAGCAATCAACCAACACGAATAATCGCCAAAAGCGGCTGATCACCTCTCCGGATATTGGAGGTGATCAGCTTCATTGTCGATTTGTTTAATAACCCAAAAAGCACATTTGATCTAAAGGTTATCGGATGTGACCCTGGAGAGGTAAGTGAAGAATTTATTAGGTTATTTCATAAAAGGTCTATTGGTATTTGTGCCGGCAGCTTTGACCGTTACGATAATTGTCTGGGTTATCAGGGCGTTCGATGGTCTACTAAATCTTCCAATTCCCGGCCTGGGTTCCGCTATTGCCGTGGCAATCATTACACTGATCGGGTTTTTGGCTTCAAATTACTTTGGAAATAAATTCTTTGCCCTCATAGACCAGGTTTTTATCAGATTGCCCGTGGTCAAATTGTTGTACGCAGCCATTAAAGACTTTACAAATGCATTGGCAGGCGAGAAGAGAAGTTTTGATAAGCCGGTTCTTGTAGAAATAATATCAGGTGGGCCTAAAGTATTGGGATTTATTACAAGGGAAGACCTGAGTATGTTTGCCCTATCAGAACACGTTGCCGTTTACCTGCCTCAGTCATATAATTTTGCCGGTCAGGTACTGATATTTCCGTCGGACAGGGTTAACCCCCTGGATATAGAAAGTTCTAAAGTGATGGCTTTTATTGTTTCCGGCGGGGTTTTAGGAAAGCAATGAATGAAGTGGTCATCTACAACAGAGTTTTTTTTAATTGGCGACCGTATCTTGTAACTCAGAGCGGGATCCTACTGGCACAGGGGTCGCGTGACGAAGTAAATCAGGGTGGAAATGAGTGGTCGCTCGTGCTGATACGTCATTCATTCCGTGCCCCAATCCGTAAGCGGCTGCTTGAAATGGCTTCATTTTTCTGGAGGCCTAAAGCGTAGCTCCCGGAGGAATTTCAGAAAACTCCACTTACACTATTGGTGAGGGAAATGAAGTTATTATTAATTTATCTATTTGCGGCACTTGGATTTTCGTTCCTGTGCTCGCTCCTTGAATCGGCGCTTTTATCGGTCACTCCGGGATTTGTGGGGGCTTACGAAAAAAAAGCGCCCACGACCGGACGTTTGATGCGCGGTTTGAAAGAGAATATCGATCGACCCCTGGCAGCCATCCTGAGCCTGAACACCATGGCGCACACAATTGGCGCCGCAGGAGTCGGCGCCCAATCCTTGATCGTCTTCGGCAGTGCGTATGTCGCTGTCACATCAGCCGTATTAACGTTTCTGATTTTGGTGTTTACGGAAATTATCCCCAAGACGTTCGGCACGCTCTATTGGCGGGAATTGGCCCCTTTTACGGCCCGTACCGTCCATTTGATGATCCTTGTGTTATATCCGCTGGTCATTCTGTGCTTGGCACTTACCCGGCTGATATCTAAAGGCAAAAACGAAAGCGGGTTCAGTCGCGAAGAGTTTCTGGCTATTGCCGATATCGGATTTCAGGAGGGAAAGTTCAGGGAGGAGGAGGCACGGATCATCAAGAATCTGTTTATGCTGAGAAAACTGAGTGCTGATGATGTCTTGACGCCCCGTACGGTCATGTTTACTCTGCCGGCGAGCATGACGGTCGGGGAAGCCGTCAAGGTGCCAGATATCAAGTTCTCCCGGATTCCGATCTATCAGGGCGATCCCGATCATATTGTCGGATTCGTTTTAAAAAGCGACATCTACCTGGAGGCTTCGTGCGGCAACCAGGCCAAACTGCTGATGTCGCTGCGCCGTGACTTGGCAGCGGTTCCGGAAACCGTACCTCTGATTCAAATTTTCGAACACTTTTTGAAACAGCGGCAACAGGCCATGCTTGTAATTGACGAGCACGGAGGGGTCGCCGGCATTGTGACGATGGAGGATCTTATTGAAACATTGCTGGGCATCGAGATAATGGACGAAACAGACACGGTCGCCGACATGCGGGCTCTGGCCAGGCAGCAATGGTTCAAGCGTGCACGCTCCTTGGGAATCGTTGTCGACACAGAGGAATAGTCATCCCGCTCTCCCTCGCCTTTCTTGTCTATGTCGGTTTATTTTTCCATCTTTTTTGTGGCCACGCTCAGACCAGACCGTTCATTAAAGCTCGACAAAACAGGAGACTGAGGCATGAAAAAAACGTCCAGTATCATGATAATGATTTCTGCGGTTCTGGCCCTGCTGTGTTTCGGCTGCAGCATGAATTCGACCACAGTAAAAACCATTACACCGGAAGAAAAAGACGCCCTTGTGCGCTGGTCCCTTAAGGAGCTGGGCAAGGCAAATCAACCATACTGCTGGAGGCATTCCTACGGGCGTGGTGTGGGTGTGCCGGTCAGCGCTTGTCCGGAGGGGCAGGAGAAGGACGCCGGACTTTGCTACCCCACGTGCGAAGACATCGGCATGCCAGGGGCGAAGGGAGTAGGCCCTGTGTGCTGGCAGAGGTGTCCACCTGGGTTCCGTGATGACGGGGCATACTGCTTTAAACCGAAGTCCTATGGGCGGGGAGTGGGATTTCCCTGGAAGTTCGGAGATCCGGCTTTTAATCTGAGCAACGCCAAAAAACGCTGCGAGAAGAAGCACGGACAAGGCCAATGCGAAAAGTACGGGGCCATCTACTATCCCAAGTGCAAGCCTGGATATCGGGCGATTGGCTGCTGTGTTTGCAGCCCAAGGTGTCCCCCGGGGATGACGGATATCGGCATTTCTTGCCAGAAGAAGTCTAAGGGACGCGGAGTAGGCAAGCCGATGAAATGCAAGAAAGGGCAAGAATATGATGCCGGCCTTTGTTATAAGCCCTGCAAGGAGAATTATCACGGTGTTGGACCTGTCTGCTGGCAGGACTGTCCCAGTACCCAGCCTGTCGATTGTGGCGCTGGATGCGCAGCTCACGCAAATCAATGTGCTGACAAGACCATTAAGCAGATACTCGCACCTCTGGAACTTGCACTGAACATAGCGACCGCTGTAACCACGGGAGGTTCAGCCAACGCTGCGGTGAATGCAGCAAAGGCTTCAGCGAAGAATGCAGCCAGGACGACGAGTAAAGCGATAGCAAAGGAAACCATCAAGAAATCAACGAAGACGATAGCTCATGAGATGATGCCTGGCATCCGCTCCAAGCTGAACAAGAAACTTCTCAAAAAGTACTCAAAGGAGATCGCCGAGGAGGTGTGTTGGAATGCAGCGGAGATTCTGGCCGAGGCAACTCTGGCGAGAGAGTCGCCCGACACGAAGGATCTTCTCATGGCTTTGGATCCAACGGGTATTGCTGCCGTGGCTGACGTCTTCACAAATCCCAAGTGTAGTTTTGATGAGGACCCTCCAAGCTTCGGGGAATAAACAAAGATGAACAAGACAGATGGAGAGAATGAATAGACTGACGACACTGTGCGGCCAAAGCCGCCTGCATGACGGGGGACCGTGTCGGCCAGCTCCACAAGCGACTCAGGGGCGTCCCTTGGAATTCCTTATCCCCATTCTCCTTCACTCAAACTGAAACATCAGAAATCCAGGGGGCTCTTTGCCTCTTTCAGCGTCCGGCTCTTGACGGTATGGGTGTATATCATGGTCGTTCTTACATCGCTGTGCCCCAGCAACTCCTGAATCGTTCGGATGTCATAATTCGCCTGCAGTAAATGGCTCGCAAAGCTGTGACGGAATGTATGGGCCGAGGCGCGCTTGCAGATCCGCGATTTGTTCACCGCATCCTTGATCGCCTTTTGGACCAGCGTTTCATGAAGATGATAGCGCCGGTACTCTGCGGCCTCTTTATCATAGGTCAATTGTTTCGCAGGGAAAAACCATTGCCAGATAAACTCCTTTGATGCATTTTTGTATTTTTGTTCCAAGGCATTCACTAGAAACACGCCGGCATATTTTTTATCAAGATCCCTTTGGTGAAGTTTTTTCAGGAAACCAAGATGTTTTTGCATTTCGGGTAAAATCGTTTCTGGGAGCGGTACCGTCCGATCTTTCTGTCCTTTGCCGTCATGAACCGTCAGGATGCCTGCATCAAAGTTTATGCTATGCACACGAAGTCCCAGACATTCAAAAAGCCGAAGTCCGCAGCCGTAAAGTAATTTTACGACAAGATCATAAGGGTATTCCAAATATTGAAGAATACCCTCAATCTCTTCGCGAGACAAAACCACGGGAATATAAGGTTTTCGTTTTGCCCTGACAACGCCATCGATTGTTCCGAATTCCTTGTGCAGGATATGTCGATAAAAAAACAACAGTGCGTTAAATGCCTGATTTTGCGTTGTGGCAGACACCTGCCGCTTAACCGCCAAAAAAGAAAGAAACTCTTTGACATCCGTGGGGGAAAGTAAAGCCGGAGATTTGCTGCTTGTAAACGCCTGAAACTTCTGTACCCATCCTTTGTATGTCTTGAGAGTTTTAGCAGAGTAATGCCTTACACGGATTTCATCCTCCAATCGTGAGTACTCCGCTCTCCAGGAAGCACCGGAAAGAGAAAGATTCGCCTCTTCAGCTTTAATCGACAACCCAGTATTCTCATGGAGCTTGGTTTGATGGGAATCATTCCAGGTTGCGTATCCTTGATCATTCATCTGCAAAACGGTTCCTATGCTGTCAGGGTCCTTTGCCTTACAAAGTTCATAATAAAGGTTAATCGCTTTTGCAGCCTGTTCTCGCTGCTCATTCGTCTGTTTCTTGTCCTGTAATTTACGGATAAAAGGAGGCAGGCTGGCGTTTTGAGAAGGATGGAAATGATACTTCCGGCAAAAGTCCAGGTAATAGCGTAACCACTTCTTATAGGTCCCCTGGAAGCTGATTGGAATAGTCTTATTACGTAAAAATACTTCATATTGTTTAAGCAATGCGGGCGGGATGTTCAGCATGAATAATTCTCCTTTTTCTATACATCCTGCAAATCAGTATGTTATACAGAAAGTTAAAATATTTCGTTGAAATAAATCTGTCAAGGCATTAATCTAACCACCATAAATAATAAATGATTACCGAGAGTTCATCGGGACTAAAAATGTATAGGTTATGTAATATGGTAATCGGCGTTCAAGTTCCAGGAGTTAAACATAAAGGCAGTGTCTATCCATCTTTCAGTATATTCTTACGAAAGGAAGGACAGACAGAACCATAGAATTACTTGTTATGCCAATAAAAGTATGGAGAGCTAAATGAATATCGTGACATTGTTAAACCAAATTGATTCAAACGATATTGTTCTTCCAGCGATACAAAGAGATTTCGTTTGGAGTGAGGACAAAATTTCAAAATTATTAGATTCTATTATGAGAGGCTATCCTGTTGGAATAGTCTTAGTCTGGGAAACTTACAAGGATATACAATACCGACAATTCGAAAAGGTATATTTGAACGGCACAAGACCGGCGTTTCTCGATAATAGCTCCAATAAAAAATTGAAACTCGTACTGGATGGGCAACAGCGATTACAAGCGTTGTATCTTGCATTATATGGTAGCTACAAAGGTAAATATCTTTATTTCGATGTTTTGAGCGGAAGAATTTCGGACGACTTTGAAGAGGACAAATTTTATTTCTACTTTGCTACACCAGAACAATCTGAAGAATGGAATAAAGAAGCCGAAGACAATCGCTCTCCAGATTCAGATAACGATGATAATATTGAGTATTATTCAAAAGTGTCTGATCTTTTTAAAATGGATGTCTCTGCAAAACAAAAATATAGAAAGCAAATCACCAAAAAATTGAAGCTGACAGAAGAAGACGAATTGCGTTTGGAGACCAATCTGTCAAAAATAGATGAAGTGTTAACAAAGGAACAAAATATTCTTAAGGCTTCAATCGTTGATGAGAATAAACCGACAGACAGCCAATCACGACAGACAGAATCTGACGTATTAGAAATTTTTGTACGCATAAACCGACAAGGCACACCCTTGAGTAGGTCGGATTTAATTTTTAGCATGCTGAAATTAAATTGGAGGGAATCTGCAACAGCATTACCTGAATTTGTTGATAAAATTAATGATGGAAACTCTTTTGATATAGACATTGATTTTATCATACGTTGCCTTTTTGCTGTTTCAGACCTAGGGACAAAATTTGATATTGATATGTTGCGTAAGAAGAGCAACATGGACAAACTGCAAAAGAATTTTGAAAAATGCTGCTCGGCTATTGAGTCAACAATTGACAATGTGCAGAAGCATTGCTGGATTTCAAGTAGCAAGGCCATGGGCGGAATACTTAATTTTGTGCCATTCGTATATTATTTATTCCATTTACCAAACTATGAAATACCCAACAATCAAATCGACCATTTCAGGAAATCTTTTTTCCTTTTTTGTTTTGCAAGACCATTTTCAAGATATGCAGATAGTAGATTGGGTAAGTTTATACGTGAAGAACTTAAAAACAGATCAAAAGATGAGCGCAAAGAGTTTCCTTTAAGTTCAGCAGTCTGGTGGACAAATTATTGGGAAAATGTTTATGGTTGGAATGAAGAGTTAATGCAAATGAACCCACGCCTTGCGATGTATATTATTCAACAGGATTCCGGCAGTAAAACACACTATAAGCTAAATAAACGTGAAATGGATCATATTTTTCCCAGATCAAAATTGAGAGAAAAAGGGTTTGATGAATCAAAAGTAAATTATTTTGCTAATTTTTGGATAATGAGCAAAGGGAAAAACATAAACAAGACAAATAAACATCCAAAAAAATATTTTGAGGATGTTCCTGATAAGGAATTAGAAACAGCTTTGATTGACAGAGACGGATTGGACTATCGACGGTATGGTACATTTATAAAAGAACGTGGGGAAAAAATACTCGATAAATTACGACAAAAAATCGGATATATGGAGAATGATTTTGAAATTCTTGAAGAAGAATAATTAGCATAACAACCGCATCAACACGGACTGGGAAAAGCTGCGCCGCTTCGCTATGCAGTTTTCCCAGCCGGTTATGCGGAGCGTTAGCTGGAGGAATG
This sequence comes from Syntrophus sp. PtaU1.Bin005, assembly GCA_002067745.1. Lineage (GTDB taxonomy): Bacteria > Desulfobacterota > Syntrophia > Syntrophales > Syntrophaceae > Syntrophus > Syntrophus buswellii. The sequence goes on along the minus strand of MVRU01000046.1, from coordinate 3,580 downwards.
AATGGCGAAAAGTGAATGTCTCAAGATAATCGTAGTTGCGATAGGTATTCTGCTCACCTTTGCCGGATGTGCAACTGAACGACACATTTCCCCATCCCTCTCTGAGTCTCCGCGAACCGGCCTCGATTTGAAAAGACCCGTTCTTTGTGCTGTTTTTGATGGCAGAGCGAGCCAAGAACCGAAGGACGCAGCATCAACACTCCAAGATGATTTGAGACGGATTTATGGGTCCTCCATTGAATGGAACGATTACTTCATGAAGACACCGCATGGCCGCGTTGCTGTTCGCGTGCGCCTCGTCACGTTATGCGCTACTTTTGGAAACCGCTTGGTTTCTACAGTAGCGTTTGCAAATGCGGTTAGTTCCGCTCAGGGCAACGCCACCGGCCCATGGGGAACCGTGGTTGGTGATGTGTCGGCCCAGCAGTCAGTACTTGCAGGCTCTCTTTCTGGGGAAGGCTGGTGGAATGGGGCTGCATGGATTGATGTCGAGGTTCAAGACTATCGTGGCGATAAGCCCATTTCCTTTACACTGCCCATTGTTGCTGAACACAGGGAATCCAATATGTGGGGTTATAGGTCAGGAGACAAAGCCGCCCGCACCGCATGGCAACGGTCATCCGTTCAGCTCACAAGGGCCATGGACAGCATCCTGCGCACCGTTCGGGATCAGGAGTAAACATGATCACTGCCGTAATTAGTGTCCTGAGCACTCTCGCAGGCGCACTTATCGGTTTCTGGGGAACGATGAAAACCTCTCGTTCTCACCTTTTCTACGCATCCGCTTCGAATCTCAAGCATTCTTTCCTTGAGGTCCTCGTACTGCTCAGGCAGCCAAAAGAGACTTTCATCGATCTCTACGTTATCGAGATCATGGAAAAGTCATTTTACAAACACGAACTGGCTGTTGTCGAATTCAGGTATTCCCTTCCTGCGTCTAACCGGGAAAGCTTCGATGCTGCTTGGCGAAACTATTACGAAAGCGATCGCGCCGGAGAAGACAAGTTGACCAAAAAATACTTCGGACGCCCCAATTGGCAGCATGAAGCTCTTGCTAATATTGAAGCTATCTTGAAATTTACCGAGCGCGATCCTTTCTGGCTATGGGGGAAGAACCTACTTGGCAAAGACAGCTAACGAATGCGTGAACCCGACGCGGTAACACAGCCAGCTATTTTTCTGGCCCGGTGGTCACGCCCGCGCGGGTTACGCTAGTGTTGGCCTCAAAAAACTACGAGCAATAGAGGAGAGTTATAATGGCAGTTCCTGACTTTCAGTCCTTCTTCAAGCCATTGCTGGATATTGCTTCGGATGGCAAAGAACATTCGATGAAGGAGGCAAGGGAATTGATTGCACAGAAAATGAATTTATCTGAAGAAGACTTGAAGGAATTACTGCCGAGCGGTACTCAGACAAAATATGATAATCGGGTTGCCTGGGCAAAGAGTTATTTTGTTCAGGCAAAAGTTCTCGAAACACCGCGCAGGGCACATTTTCGCATTACGGAACGAGGACTTCAGTTGCTCAAGAAGGGCTATGAACGTATCGACGTAAAAATCTTGAATCAATATCCCGAATTTGTCGAGTTTCATACAATGAAAGCTGTTTCATCGACCGAAAACCACACTGAGCAAGAAACGTTACAGCTCGAAACCCCGGAAGAGACGCTTCAGAAGGCATATCAGAATATTAGGGGTGACTTGGCAGCTGAAATTCTGGAAAAAATAAAAAGCAATTCGCCGCAGTTTTTTGAAAGGCTTGTGGTAGACATGATGGTAGCTCTTGGCTACGGCGGTTCACGCGCGGACGCCGGCAAGTCCGTTGGCCAAAGCGGGGATGAAGGCATTGATGGAATTATTAAAGAAGACAGACTAGGGCTTGACGTTATCTATCTTCAAGCAAAAAGATGGGACGGAACTGTAGGACGTCCAGAAATACAGAAATTTGTCGGGGCGCTTCACGGCAAACGAGCAAAGAAAGGCGTCTTCATTACAACCGGTCGCTTTTCCGATGACGCCGTCAAGTACGTCGAAAGCATCGACCCAAAGGTCATACTTATCGACGGTCGCACCCTCTGTGAATTGATGATCGACTACGGCCTTGGCACTGCAACCACGGCACAATATGAAATTAAGAGAATAGATACAGACTATTTCATGGAAGAATAAAGGGCCAACAAATTCATGCAGCCGACCTCGTGCCTCGGCGGCTGATGATAGCGTTAAGCTTGGGAAATGACTATGAACGAAAATCAAATATCTGTCATAGATGCAGCCAATAAGCTCGGAATGAGGAAGCAGAGTTTATTCAAAATAATAAAAAGACTTGGGGTCAACACATCCAAGGAGAGGAATTCGAGTCACAAAGGGCAAGCCATCACATATATAACCGAAGCAGATTTCGATCTCATTGCTAGTCAAATCCATACTCAAGGTAAAAAAGATAGCGAAGAACCTTCCACCTCTTCACAAATAGATCGTGGCGTATTTTACCTAATCGAATTGGAACCAGCGCATGACCCTGGTAGATTCAAAGTCGGTTTTGCTTCCAACATGCCCGAAAGGCTTAGACAACACCGCTGTTCGGCTCCATTTGCGATTGTCATAGCAACTTGGCCGTGCCATATACTTTGGGAAAAGACAGCCATAGCCTGTGTAACACAAAAATGTGAAAAGCTTCATACTGAGGTATTTCGAGCAAAGGACATTGCAGGTGTTAAGGAAAAGTGTGATCAATTTTTTTCACTTATGCCTGCACTTAATGAAATTATGAGATGAAAGCTTAACAATGGCTTTCACCGGAAAGCCTGATAAGACGTCGGCTTCCAGTGAAGCCAGCCGTTCGGTCAACTTACGAAAGGAGACATTATGAAAGCCGAATTTACGGCCATTATCGAACCCGCGTCCGAGGGCGGCTATTGGGCAATTTGCCCAGAAGTTCCAGGAGCCAACGGGCAGGGTGAGACGATTGAGGAAACCAAGAATAGTCTGCGGCAGGCGATTGAATTGATTCTGGAAGATCGCAGGGCAGACATCCTTCGCGGACTGCCTGAAGACGCCATCCAGGAAAAGGTGCTGATCGGGTGAAACGGCGAGATTTGGAACGTAAATTACGGATTGCTGGTTGCTATTTGAAACGGAAAGGCACTTCCCACTCCCTTTGGATCAATCCGAAAACCGGGGTTGTGGAAGCGGTTCCACGGCATACCGAGATCAAAGAGCCATTGGCAAAGAAAATCCTAAAAAATTTGAATGCAGAGTGAGTGACCGATCTACCGGATGCATCCGACTCCTTATGCTCCGCGCGCTATCAATAAGCAATGGTGCCGAATGCACAACCGGCACATCAACCGAATTGAGTCAGACGCGGTGAGGCGCGCTGCTCATCCGAAACGTTGCAAGCTTGCAATTCGTAATATTGTGCTAAAATAATGTGTCGCCCTTCACCCTTTGTCGATGGATTCTCGAACCCAGCCTTCATTTTGACTCAGCTATGACATTCGGCTTTGCCGGAGGTCATGGCTTTATAGGATGATAAAAATGCGTGGTAGCCCGATTAGGCGGAGAATTGGAGTGGTTAC
>MVRU01000045.1 GCA_002067745.1 Syntrophus sp. PtaU1.Bin005 | reverse complement strand
CCCAAAGTATAAACACTGCTCTGGGTGGTCAAAATTCGATTATCACAGGTGGTCAATTTTCGGTTGTCATTACCAAGCTTCCCATGTCTGCCTGTTTTCCAACAAAGGGAAACGCCCCTTCGAACTTATCGGGATGTTCTTGATTTGAAGAGAAAATTCATGATTGCCTCCGGCAAACTGACGATAAGTCAGAGGCTGCAACTGGCCATTCCGGCCAGGATCCCCATGCCGGTCATCACGGAGACGCCCTGGAAAGAGAAGAATCCGGTCACGGCGTCGATGATGATAAGGAATATCGATGGATGGAAGCCTAACAGGGCGAGGGAACACAGGACCACCGGAACAATCGCCCATTGCGATGGTCCGGTCCATACCCGTTCCAGAAAAATAATGGTCATCAGCATAACCAGGACGAAATAGAAAAGACTGATCAGAATCGACAAGGCCGTATTGATTCCTGAAGAAAAAAGATTGTCCATCATTCTCACCTCGCTTTAAATATAAGTATTGCCCGAGGCTGAGGCAAGATCCCTCAATGAAAGATCGAGAGAAAGGCGTTCGAAATATTTCGATGAGGGTCCTATCGGGAAAAATCGAGGTCAAATCATGTGCGGTCGCTTTGTTCTCTTAACGGATCTGTCTGTTATTTCGGAGTCCTTCGATGTCGAGGAAGTTGTCTGCGACGATCAAAGGGGAAACGATATCTTGAGAGCGGCCACGATAAGTGAGGGAAAGACGGACAGGTAAACTGAGGGACTGCAGCAGGGGTAATATGGGTAATATGGGGACGCTTCCCGTATTTATGTTTGAACCGGTGAGGATCAATGTAGAAATTTTTCATGCCGAGAATCGCCCGTATCATAGCACCCCATTATCCACATCATATAACCCAGCGGGGTAATAACCGAAGTCGATGTCTTTTTGGATGATGAAGACAAAGACAGAACCAGCAGGTGCAGGCGACGTTTTACAGCGCGCCTGACCCACGCACGTTGGGCAGAAAGATTGAGACCCCTTATTTCTGTCTGACAGGCGGGGCACGGAGTCGCAAACTAAAAAATCGGAGGATATGTATGATGAAAAGAGCTGTAACTGTTGTATTGGTTTTTCTATTTATTGTGTTGGCTACACATGCGATTGCGGCTGAAAAAATGCTATCAGAGGTATCAGCTAAATCAAAAGCGGTAAAAATCTTAATGGGTGATCCGTACGGTAAGAACAAAAAAGAAGTAGAAAAGCATATTAAATCTGTAAAGTTACTAAAGAATGGAACTGAAGATTGCGGCGGTATCAAAACTCCTGTTTATGAAATTCATGTAGTCGTACCAGTCGCAGACATAAAGAATCAAGATACTCCTCTTGATGGGAAATTATACATTGATGCTAAAAATGGCAACTTGCAATGCGCCGGCTTACCATATCTTGATTAATGTTCAAGATCTTCCGAGAACCAAGACCTCTCATGTCATAGATGTCGCCGCAGGACCGCCAGGAAGCCAAATCCAGTGCAGATGAAGATGATCGCTGAGGGCAACGGGACGACCGTTGCCGCGAAATCTCTGCCCAGGATTTCATGAGTAGCCGTCGTCGGATGGAAATCATCAAAGAAGAGGTATGTCCCCGGGTCGCCACATACTGCTGAGCCATCGAAACAGGCATCTGTTACGTTTGTGAATCCGTGGGCGGAAGGATTGTTCACCACGGACCGCATCAGTGCGGCCGTATCGTAATACAGCACATCGGAGGGAAGCATGGCCTCAAGTCCGGCATTGAAAGCGTTTGTGATCGCGGTACCCAGGGCGGCATATTCCGGCGACACGGAGTTAAAATAGGGTGTAAGGCCGAGATCCGGCATCCCCGGTGCAAGAATCGTTTCTGCGCCCATTTCTTTCAGTTCCCCGATGATCGCCAGCTCATTTGCCAATGCCCGCGAGACGATCGCAGAAATATCATTCCCATCCATAGGCGAGGGGGCCAGGATGTCGTTCGGCCCCCCCCAAACGACGAAAAGCCCTCCGGACATGTACGGACCGAGCAACCCTTTTGTTGCGCCATACATCGTCGTCATGCCCGGCAGGTTATATGCGCCGAACTCCGTCACGTTACCGCTGTCTGCGTAATTGCCGACCCCTGTCGTCGCACCGATCCATGCGAAATCGATCAAAGGCGCCCCCAGGAATGAGGCAAGGTATTCCACCGCAACCGGACCGTCTGACCGGCGACCGTCGTAATATGGGAATCCGGGCTGACCGGTCGCATTGAAAAAATTGCCGTTGTCGGACAGGCTATCCCCGTAAACAACTACGGAGCTGTAAGTTTTGGCGTATGCGCCAGTTGTGATCAGGCAAAATATGGCGATTATAACGACAAGGAAACGTTTTGCGTTCATGGTGTATCCTCCCTTCAAACAAAAGCATTATTTGCGGTTCTTGCCGTCACGGGGGCCACGTACAAGACAGACATACCTCTTTTCTCCTGCAGGAAAACCTCACCACATCGTTTCCAATTGTCTAATATTCAATATTTTAATCCGTGTTTAGTTGATGATCTCATCGGGGAAACATTTTTGTGAAAGAATTCTATACTGAAATGTTGCTTAAACTAAGAATAGGAAAAATTTATTTTGATTGCAAGGTGTTTATCCTGATAAAGCAAGCAGGAGGGAGGTTTTTATATGTTCAGAACATTGCTGATCAATCCGGGATCCACCAGCAGCGAGATTTCCATTTTTGAAGATGAGCGTGAGGTTAAAAGCGCCAGGATGATCCATCCCATAGCAGAATTGAGGAAGTATTCATCGATCCTGGATCAGTATCCCTACCGTTGCGCTGCCATCAAGGAACAGCTTCGGCAATGGAATATCCGGAAAGGGGATTTGGCGGCCGTTGTCGGCAGAAGCTTCATAAGCCGCAGGGAAAGCGGCGCCTACGTGGTTAATCAAAAAATGATCGATGATGTTAAATCCATCCTGTCGCGGGTGGAACATGCGGCGGGAATGGGCTGCATGCTTGCCAGGGAAATCGCCGATGAACAAGGCATCCCGGCCTTTGTCGCTCATTGTGCCTCTCAATCTCTCGGTCCTATGGCAAAGGTATCCGGCATTCCCGGAATTCAAAGGCGCGCCGTCTACCATGTGGTGAATATCGAAGGGATTGCAGGACTCGCAGCCCGGGAACTGGATCGGGCAATGGACGACCTGAATCTCATCATCGCTCACCTGGAAGGCGGGATGTCCATTGCGGCCATCGCCGGCGGCAGGCTCGTCGATGTAAGCAACGCCTTCGAGGAGGGACCCTTCACCACGGAACGGAGTGGTGCCCTGCCCGTCGTGTCGCTGGTGGAACTGTGCTTTTCCGGTCAATACACCCGCGAACAGATCCTGAAAATGATCCGGGGCGAAGGGGGGATGGTCGCCTATCTCGGCACCAACAAAATCAGTGACATTGAAAAGCAGGTCCAGGCGGGGAATAAAGAAGCCGGGTTTTACCTGGAGGCCATGTGCTATCAGGTCTCGAAAGAGATCGCCGCCATGGCGTCTGTTCTGAAAGGCAAGGTGGATGCGGTCATCTTGACGGGCAAGATCCTGGAATCCGCCCACGCGGTCAACTGGATCGAAGAGAGGTGCGGCTTTATCGCACCGGTGAAACGGTATCCGGAGCAGGAGGCCCTGGCCTTCGCCCAGGCTGCCTTGACGGTATTGAGGGGTGAGGAGAAAGCTCGGATTTACGAGTGAAAATCCCCTCTGAATCCCCGGATCATTCGAAGAGAGTATACCAGCCCAGGCGGGCGTCCTGCTCCTGCTGGAGGGAAAGCATCCGATTCTGGACGTCCAGGCGCATCCGTTCAAAGTTTTCCGGATCGAGATCCGGGGGGATGAAGATGGGAGCGCCCCAGGAAATATGGATGGTGCTGAAGGGCTTGGGGATCAGGCAGCGGTCCCAGCTGTTTAGAATCCACGCCCGACTGGCGGAGGCGGAGATCGGGAAAATGGGCGCTCCGGATCGCTGGCCCAGGGTGATGAGGCCCGGCTTGATGATTCCCCGTGGTCCGCGGGGACCGTCCACAACATGAACCACCGCGGGATGCTCTTGAAGTTCCTGGATCAGGGACGATAGCGCCCCTTTCCCGCCCTTGGAACTCGAGCCTCGAACGGGGTGGAAATTCATGCAGGAAAAAAGCTGAGCAACCAGTTCGCCATCACGGCTCCGGCTGATCATGACCGAGGGCGAATAGTGCGCGAAGCGCGGCGAATAAGGAAGGATCGCTAAAATCCGTTGATGCCAGATGGAGACGATCAACGGCTCATGACGGGAGAGCCGCTGAAGGAGGGAAGCGTCATTCGTGACAGAAAGCCGGCAAAACAGGAAATAAAAGCGGACCAGGTAATAAAGCCAGCGGATCAGTCCGGAATGAATCGCAAAAAGGGAGATCTTCTTAAACACGGAAACCTCCTAGCCATAATATCCGATGGAATTCAAAGGGCATTCTTCGCAGCGGGGCACCGTCCGGCAATACCTTTTCCCCGTGTTCACAATCAGGGCATGATACTGGTTGTAAAGCGGGACATCTTTTGGAAGGGACTTCATAACAAACGTTTGCAGCGCGTCATAGTGCATGTCCGAGGCAATCACGCCATGTCGCTGAAAAATCCTCCTGGTATAGGTGTCGATCACAAAAATGGGTTGATTGGCGGCATAAAGCAGGATGCTGTCCGCCGTTTCCTTTCCGATGCCGTTGATGGAGAGCAATTGATCGCGGAGTAGCCATAAATCTTCGGAAAACATTTTTTCCAGATCCCAACCGTAATGAGAACACAGAAAAGAGAGAAAGTTCTTGAGGCGGAACGTTTTAATACGAAAGTAGCCTGCGGGACGAATAAGCTCCTCTAAAATCCGGGAGTCCGTTTCATACAGCCATTGAGGGTCCAGCAAGCCGGCCGCCTTAAGATTGTCCAGGGCGCGTTCCACGTTCTGCCAGGCGGTGTTTTGAGTGAGGATTGCGCCTACCATCACTTCGAACGGCGTCTCGCCGGGCCACCAGTGGAGGTCTCCAAAGTGGCTGTTGAGCTTGTCGTAAATGACGGACAGTACGGACGCTTCGGGCATGGGTTTTTTTTCAGGGAAAAGCGGATAAGGCTTATGGCCGAAGGGCGACAAAAAAGGTGGATTGCCCCCGTTTGACCAGGAGCAGGAGATTCTTTTTGGCCTCCTTGCGGGAGATCTCCCTTTGGTAGTCTTTTTTCGAAGCAATTTTTGCGCGATTGACCTGAAGAATCACATCCTGAGGCTGAAGCCCCGCGTCATCGGCCGGGCTTCCCTCGCGAACATCCGTGATGACCACCCCGGTGCGGCTGGACAATCCCAGGTATTGAGCGATCTCCGGGGTAATGTCATGAACCGCCATGCCGTAACTGTCCCGGGATAAATCGCCTCTGGCCGCCAGTTCCGTCTGGTCCGTACGCTCCGCAACCAGGACGTTCGCCTTCATCAGCCGATTTTCCCGCAAAAATCTGACATCGACACGGTCCCCAACTTGAAACCCGGCAACCATCATCAGGAGATCATGTGAGTTATTGACTTTTTTCCCATTGATTTCAACGATGATATCCCCCGGCTTGATCCCTGCGTTGCTTGCCGGATCCCCCCTGAAAACCTCTGCCACCAGGGCGCCCTGCTGAGCTTTCTGATTCATCGTCTTTGCGATGTCTTCCGTAACATCCTGGACGGAGATGCCCAGCCAGCCGCGAGAGACCTTCCCCTTGGTCTTGAGGTCGGAGAGGATGATTTTGGCCATATTGACAGGGATTGCAAACCCGATTCCCTGTCCCTGGGCGACAATGGCCGTATTAATTCCAATGACCTTCCCCTCCATGTTGAACAGGGGGCCGCCGCTGTTCCCCGGATTGATCGATGCGTCCGTCTGGATGAAATCATCATAGGGGCCCGCCCCGATGACCCTTCCCTTGGCGCTCACGATCCCCGCCGTGACGGTCTGCTCCAGCCCGAAGGGATTGCCGATCGCCAGGACCCATTCTCCCACGCGAAGTTTATCGGAATCGCCTATTTCAACGACATTCAAACTCCCCGTAGGCTTGATCTTGATCAGGGCGATGTCCGTTTTGGCATCCTTGCCGATGATCTTTGCCTCATATTCGTTTCCATTGGACAGCTTCACCAGGATTTTATCGGCCTTTTCCACCACATGATTGTTTGTGAAAATGTATCCGTCAGCACTGATAATGAACCCGGAACCCAGGCTCCTCTTCTTGAACTCACGTTTGGGAACATCTCCGAAAAACCGTTCAAAAAATTCGTCCCCCCAGAAATAACGCTCGAAAGGTGATCCGTTATTGCCGAAGGGTGAGGAAAAGGGGTTCGACCCGGGCCGGACCGTCTGGGTTGTCCGGATATTGACCACCGCCGGTTTTAATCGATCGACAAGATCTGCAAAGGAGCCGGGCATTCCGGCGCTGTCCGTCGAAGGGACCGCCGATGCGACCTGAACATCAGGGGCCACGGGGGCAAAGGAGGAGCGCAGAACCTCCACCACGGAGATAACAAAAAATGCCACGAGAAAAGCTAACAGAAACATGATGAACGTATTTCTGTTCTTACTTTCCTTTTTCATTAAAACCTCCCGGTTTTAAAAATGATTTTGATTTTTCCGGCTTCTCTAACACAAATAACTTCGAGTTTCTATGAATTTATTTTCCGGGCCTGCGAAGCAGAAGCTGCATCCGCTGAACCTTTAAAAAGTTAAATCCCGCACTTGCCTGTGGGCAAAGGGAGGGATTTTGCAGGAACAAGGGCCTGAATACCCCCTGTCAGCCCGACTGCCCTAATCCTTGAAGATAGCCCCCGTGCTGGCCGAGGTGACAAGCCGGGCATAGCGGGCCAGGTAGCCGCCCAGGGCCGGCTGCGGTTTCGGCTGCCATTCCCGCCTTCTCCGCTCCAGCTCTTCATCGCCGACGTTAAGGGTCAGGGTCTTCTCCGGGATGTTGATGGCGATGCGGTCTCCTTCCCTGATCAGGGCAATGGGACCGCCTTCTGCCGCTTCCGGGGAAATGTGCCCGATGGCGGCCCCGCGGGTGCCGCCGCTGAAACGGCCGTCCGTCAACAGGGCAACGGAGCTGTCCAGGCCCATGCCGGCGATGGCCGAAGTGGGACTCAGCATTTCCCGCATTCCCGGCCCGCCCTTCGGCCCCTCGTAGCGGATGACCACAACATCTCCCGCCACGATCCTGCCGCCCAGGATCGCGGCAATCGCTTCATCCTCTGAATCAAAGACCCGGGCGGTGCCTTCATTGGCCATCATTTCCGGAAGCACCCCGGACTGCTTGACCACGGCGCCGTCGGGGGCAAGGTTCCCCCTGAGAATGGCGATGCCGCCCTCGGGGCGATAGGCGCGGTTCAGCGGGCGGATCACTTCTTCATTGAGGACCCGGGCCTTTGCCAGGTTTTCCCCGACCGTCTTTCCCGTGACCGTCAGGGCCGCTTCATCGATCACGCCCCGTTCGCTGATGACCTTCATGACGGCCTGGATGCCTCCCGCGGCGTCCAGCTCCTCGATATGATGGGGGCCGGCCGGGCTGAGATGGCACAGGTTGGGCGTTTGAGCGCTGACGCTGTTGAAGAGGTCGAGGTCCAGGGTGATACCGGCTTCATGGGCGATGGCCGGGATGTGCAGAACCGTATTGGTGGAGCATCCCAGGGCCATGTCCACGGCGAGGGCGTTTTTGAAGGCGCTCAGCGTGGCGATGTCGCGGGGGCGGATGTCCCTGGCGACCAGTTCCATGATCTTCATCCCGGCCTCTTTGGCCAGACGCCGCCGCGCCGCTAAAACCGCCGGAATCGTGCCGTTTCCCGGAAGACCCAGACCAAGGGCCTCTGTGACGCAGTTCATGGAGTTGGCGGTGAACATGCCGGAGCAGGAGCCGCAGCCCGGGCAGGCGCAGTCTTCCAGGGCATTCAGTTCCTCTTCCGACATCTTGCCCGCCTTGACCGCGCCGACTCCCTCGAAGACGCTGATGAGGTCCACGGACTTCCCGTCCAGACGCCCGGCCATCATGGGGCCGCCGCTTATGAAGATCGACGGGATGTTGAGACGCAGGGCGGCCATCAGCATTCCGGGAATGATCTTGTCGCAGTTGGGTACAAGGACGAGGCCGTCAAAGGGATGGGCCATGACCATAGCCTCCGTGGAATCGGCGATGAGCTCCCGGCTGGCCAGGGAATATTTCATCCCCAGGTGGCCCATGGCGATGCCGTCGCAGATTCCGATGGCGGGAAATTCCACCGGGGTTCCGCCGGCCATGCGAATCCCCGCTTTGACATCCTCTACGATCCGATCCAGATGGATGTGGCCGGGAATGATTTCATTTGCGGCGTTGACAACGCCGATGACGGGACGCTCAAGCTCTTCATCGGTATATCCCATGGCCTTAAACAGAGAACGGTGCGGCGCCCGTTCAAGACCTTTCTTCATGATATCGCTGCGCATGGACTTCTCCTTCCGGGAACTGTTTCCCTGTAAAAAAAGGGGATTAACCCGCTGATCGAAACCGGTTAATCCCCTGCAAAAACGTTAAGACGCGACATGTACTTCCCGTTTCTTATTTGACGCCATGATTCAGAATGGGAACTGCTATTTCTTCCGCCGCTCGGGGCGCAGATTGCGCACGGCGGCCCCGGCCTTCCACATTTCGCTGTTATGGATAACTTCCAGTTCCTTCCGCAGCTTTTCCCGATAATCCGGGGCCTGGCTGGCCTCAAGCACGATCTGGGTCTCACGGCCGCTCTTCACGCTTTCGTAGAGGGAATCGAAGACGGGCGCGACGGCGTCACGGAAACGGTCCTTCCAGTCCAGGGCTCCTCGCTGGGCGGTGATGCTGCAGTTGGCGTACATCCAGTCCATGCCGTTTTCCGCTACGAGACGGATGAGGCTCTGCGTCAGCTCTTCCACGGTTTCGTTGAAGGCTTCGCTGGGGCTGTGGCCGTTTTTGCGCAGGACGTTGTACTGGGCCTCCATGACGCCGGCCAGGCAACCCATGAGCACGCCCCGCTCGCCGGTTAGATCGCTGTAGACTTCCTGCTCAAAGGTGGTGGGAAAGAGATAGCCTGAGCCGATGGCGATCCCCACCGCCAGGGTCCGTTCCCGGGCTTTGCCCGTGGCGTCCTGAAAAACGGCATAACTGGAATTGATGCCGCTGCCGTCGAGGAAATTCGACCTCACGGTCGTGCCGGAGCCTTTAGGGGCCACCAGGATGACGTCGATGTCCGCCGGGGGAATCACCCCGGTCTGCTCTTTATAAACAATGGAGAACCCGTGGGAAAAGTAAAGGGCATTGCCCGGCTGCAGGCAGTTTTTCATCACCGGCCACATTTCCTTCTGGCCTGCGTCGGAGAGAAGGTACTGGATGATGGTGCCCCGTTTGGCTGCCTCTTCCGGGGAAAAGAGCGTTTCTCCGGGGACGAATCCGTCGGCAACCGCCTGATCCCAGGCATAGGGCCCTTCGCCGACAAGGACGTTGACCCCGTTATCGCGCATGTTCAGAGATTGGCCCCGTCCCTGAATGCCGTAGCCGACAACGGCGACAACCTCATTTTTCAGCACCTGCCGCGCCTTTTCCAACGTGAACTCTTCAGATGTGATAACCTCCTCCACGATACCGCCGAAATCAATTTTTGCCATACGTTGCCTCCTTATATCCTGAACCCGGTATTTTTATCATGTTCTTCAGAACGTTTCATAAGACATAGGGGCAATGGCCCATTGCCCCTATGTGAAGAAACGATCTTTATTTCTTCTGCTGAAGCGGGAATGCGGTTCCCCCTTGAGCGGCCAATCCTAAAGTGTGATGCTGCCTGTCCTGGCAAAATCATCAATGCCCAGCTGCTCCAGGGCGGCGAAGGCGTTGTCCATGTCTTCCTTGTTGCCCGCCAATTCAAGGACGCCATATCCAGCGCCGGTTTCTATCACTTCTCCCCTGTATCTGTCAACGATTTCCATGATTTTGTCCTGGTTTTCCCCGGTCATCGGCATGCGGATCAGCATCATCTCGCGAAGGGGAAGACCCAGGCTGGTCAGATCCGTAACCTGGTGGATATCGACGAGGCGGTTGAGCTGCTTTTCTATTTTTATAATCGTGTCCTGGTCCCCGTGCGTCGTAATGAGAATCTTCGTGATCCGGGGATCTCTCGTGATATTGGCGGTGATGCTGTCGATGTTGAAGCCGCGGCCGCTGAAGGTTCCGGCGATGCGGGCCAGCACATCGGGCTTGTTGCTGGCCAGGATTGAAATGACGCTTTCCTTGATGTCCATTTTACGGCAAACCTTTCTTTGGATGAAGTGTATGGGCGGAAAAAACCCGTCTTGGATCAGTCGGCCTCCTGCCTCAGGTTTCCAAGCTTCATGTCCGTCAGCGCGGCGCCCGGGCTGACCATGGGATAAACCTGCTCCTCCGGCTCCACTTGAAAATCCATCATGACGACCCCGGGGGTTTCCAGTCCCTTTCGCAGGACATCCTCCACTTCCTCGGGCTTCGTGGCTCTCAGTCCGACGGCTCCGAAGGCTTCAGCCAGCTTCACAAAATCGAGCGTCTGTTTCATATGGGTCTGAGAGTAGCGTTTTCCGTAGAACATTTCCTGCCACTGCCGGACCATGCCCAGAAAGCTGTTGTTCAGGATGACGACCTTGACAGGCAGATTGTAGTGGACGGCGGTGGCCAGTTCCTGGATGTTCATCTGAATGCTGCCGTCCCCGGCAATGTCGACGACCGTGCGGTCCGGAAAGGCCACCTGGGCACCGATGGCCGCGGGAAGACCGAAGCCCATCGTACCCAGTCCACCCGATGAGATGAAGGTGTCCGGGTAATCGAAGTGGTAGAACTGGGCCGCCCACATCTGATTCTGCCCGACTTCCGTCGTGATGATGGCCTGCCCCTTTGTCAGTTCGTAGAGCTTTTCGATGACACACTGGGGCTTGATCTTATCGCTGCGGCAGTAACCCAGTGGAACCGCCCTCTTCCATTTTGTGATCTGATCCAGCCAGTCCCGGGTCTGATCCTCGGAAAGAAGGACCCGGCCCCCGGCCATCGTGTTGAGGCGCTGCAAGGCTTCCCGGCAGTCGCTGATGATGGAGACATGGGCCTTGACGATTTTGTTGATCGAAACGGGGTCGATATCGATGTGAATAATCCGGGCGTTCGGTGCGAATTCCGCGACCTTGGAGGTGACGCGGTCGTCAAAGCGCACTCCGACGGCGATCAGCAGGTCGCTGTGGCTGACGGCCATATTGGCGTAATACGTCCCGTGCATGCCCAGCATCCCGAGCCAGCGTGGATCCGTTCCCGGAAAGGCTCCCAGCCCCATGAGCGAGGCGGTGACCGGTGCGTTGACCGCATCGACGAAGGTCCGCAGTTCTGAGACGGCCTTTCCCCGGAGGATTCCGCCGCCGACGAAGATGACGGGCCTGCGGGAGGCCTTGATGAGGCTGATAGCCTCTGCACAGGCCCCATCGATGGATTCCCTGGACGGTTCTGCGGGCAGGTTGACGGCCATGGAAATCTTCTCTTCTTCCAGAGTCGCCTGGAGGATATCTTTAGGAATGTCCACCAGCACGGGACCGGGGCGCCCGCTCCGGGCGATGTGGAAGGCCTCGCGGATGTTGCGACCCAGATCTTCAACCGTTCGAACGAGGAAATTGTGCTTGGTGCAGGGACGGGTAATGCCGGTAATGTCCACTTCCTGAAACGCGTCCTTGCCGATCATATGGGTCGGAACCTGCCCGGTCAGAATGACCACCGGGATGGAATCCGCGTAGGCGTTGGCGATCCCCGTCACGGTGTTGGTGGCGCCGGGGCCTGAAGTAACCAGGCAGACACCGGTTTTCCCCGTTGCGCGGGCGTAACCGTCCGCTGCGTGGACCGCGCCCTGTTCATGGCGGACCAGGTAATGTTGAATTCCTTCCTGTCGGTACATTTCATCGTAGAGATCGATAACGGACCCTCCGGGATAGCCGAAGATGGTGTCCACGCCTTCTGCATGCAGGGCTTTAAATAGGATTTGCGATCCGGTGAGCTTCACAAAAATACCCCCTTATCATTATGTATAAATTCTTCGTCCTCAAGGGATCCGGGAGGGATTCATTCCGGATCATTCTTGGGATTGAGCGGGATGGCGATGCATCCCGTCCGATTCATCATTTCGACATCAAACGTCTGAAAGTACTGGAAGACCGCATCATTTTCAGAGCGACTTCCAGAGGTTTCGATAATATAGTAATCCGGCCGCATGGCCACGATCCTGCATCCCAGGGTGTTTAACGCCTGAAGAGCCTCCGCGTGGCGTCCGGGGGTAATCTTCAGACCCAGGAGCATCATTTCCCTCTTGAGAAATCGTTCGCCTGTATAATCCAGAACATCTACAATATCAACCAGTTTATCAAGCTGCTTCTTGATCTTTTCCGTAAAATCCGCATCGGCGTTGCTCGTCAAGGTGATCCGTGAAATTTCCGGGTTCGCCGTGGGAGCGACGCAGAGGGTCTTGATGTTGTATCCCCGGCCGCTGAACACTCCTGCAACGCGCGACAGCACCCCGGGCTCGTTCTTGACCAGAATCGTAATGGTATGTTCTTCCATGCTCATGGCCTGTTCTTTTCCTCCCTAAAATATCCCCGCCGTATCTCTTGTTCCTTCAAAAGCCGGCGGACCGGGGAGCTGGGTCCCCTTCATCCGTTCTCAGTCGCCGACTCCGTGAATCATTGCCGTGTTCGCCTGCCCAGGGGGGATGATCGGGAAGACGTAATCGTTCTCATCCACAACCACCTCCAGCAGGTGGGGGCCTTCCGCCCGGGCCAGGGCGGCCAGGGCCGCTTCGGGGTTCTCATCCACGGAGATTCTCTCCGCCGGGACGCCGAAGCCCTTCGCCACCGCCACCAGATCCACGTGATTGCCCAGTTCGATGGTGTTGAAGCGGCCTTCGTAGAAAAGATCCTGAATCTGGCGGATCATCCCCAAGTGGCGATTGTTGAGGACGACGATTTTAACCGGGATCTTGTAATAGCTCAGGGTGGCCAGTTCCTGGATGTTCATGTAGAATCCCCCGTCTCCGCAGATGGCCACAACGGATTTGTCCGGCATGCCGATCTTGGCGCCGATTGCCGCCGGGACGCTGAACCCCATGGTTCCCATGCCGCCGCTGGTGATAAGGCCGCGCGGCGTGCGGGCCTTCCAGGTGCGGAGAGTCCATATCTGGTTCAAGCCCACGTCGGAGACGGCGATGGTTTCTTTGGGCATGGCCTCCTGGATCATACTGATCAGATGACCCGCCTTTCCGCAACCCTTGAAGGGAAGGCAGAAATCCTTGGCTTCCCGCTCCTGCTGGATGCGCTGCAGCCAGGCGGACCTGTCTCTCGACTCCACAAGATTCAGAAGGGCCGAAATGGTTTCCCGGATATCGCCCACATAAGGCAGAGCCACCTTGACATTCTTTCCGATTGAGGTGGGATCGATGTCAATCTGGGCGATGGTGGCCAGCGGCGCGAATTCATCGATGAGAGACGTGCTGCGATCGGAGAAACGCATGCCGACGGCCAGGATAAAATCGGACTGGTGCACCGTGCTGTTTGCCAGCTCATTGCCGTGGGTGCCGATGAAGCCCAGATCGTAGCCGTTACCGGAGGCGATCGAACCCACGCCCATCATGGTGGTGGTGAAGGGGATCCCTCCCTTTTCGATCAAGGCGCGCATCAGGTCGCAGGCATTGCTCAGCTTCACACCGCCCCCCATGATGATCACGGGGCGTTCGCTCATATTCAGCGCCCGGGCTATTTTCCCCAGCTGGTCCAGATTAGACGGGACTTTTTCTGCGGCGGACGACGGAGTCTCCTCCGGGGGATCCGCCTTTTCACACCGGGAAGCGAGGATGTCCCTGGGCATATCGACCAGCAGCGGTCCCGGCCGGCCGGACCTCGCCAGCTGAAAGGCCCGGCGCAGAACCGAAGCCAGGTTGTTCACGTTATTCACCTGATAGCTGTGCTTGGTGATCGGCAGCGTAATTCCTACAATGTCCGTTTCCTGAAAAGAATCCCGACCCATCAGACTGGTATTGACCTGGCAGGTCAGAGCGACCACGGGTGAAGAGTCCATGAAGGCGGTCGCGATGCCGGTCACCAGATTGGTGGCGCCAGGTCCTGACGTGGAGAGGCACACGCCCACTTTCCCGGTGGCACGGGCATACCCATCCGCGGCGTGGGCGGCTGCCTGTTCATGCCGTGTCAGGTAATGACGGATGGGGCTGTCCTTCAGCCGGTCGTGAAGCGGCAGCGAGCTTGCCCCGGGATAGCCGAAGATGGCTTCCACCCCTTCTTCCTGGAGGATTTGTAAAACGATATCTGCACCGATGGTGTCCATGATCTTTCGATACTCCTTTCATTCCTGACAGCTTTCCCGGCAGAGGGCCAAAACGGGTCAGTCCCCTCCGGATCTTCGTATTTCAAGGAAGCGGATCGTGTTGCGTTCCATGTTTTCTTCAAAGTCATCGCCGCGGTTCAAAAACAAAAGAGCCGCATTTGTATGCAATGCGGCTCTTTTCCAAAAAAAGAAGAGCCGCAGATCCTTTCAGGGGCCTGCGGCTCTCAGTTCCTTATTTTGTTGTTAAAGAAACCGAGCAGCAGTCCCCCTGCGTACGATGACTACGGTTATAATGCCCAGTATCAGAAGAATGTTTTTCAGCATGACACGCGTTCCTTATAAATACTTAAGAAGAAATATGGTTTCCCAATATCAGAAAAAGAAAAATATTGTCAAGTAAATTCTTGAAAGAAGGTTTATTTCCCTATCGAAGGACGCATGTTGATCCCCTACCCAATAAAACGTGAGCAGAATCCGGAACCATTGCACGGGATCCCGCTATTGCAGAAGCCGATTTTATTTGACATGCTCCGCAACTTTCCCTAAGATTCGCCCAGCTAGCGGGGCGTTTGTGTAACTAACAGAAATTATTGAGGAGGTTTATCATCATGTCGGACAATCTAGCGAATCCTGCACCACTGGGCCTTATGGGCTTTGGAATGACAACCGTTCTTTTGAACCTTCACAACGCCGGACTCTTCGAGCTGGGTGCGGGCATCCTGGCCATGGGCATCTTTTATGGCGGCATGGCTCAGGTCATTGCCGGGATCATGGAGTTCAAGAAAGGCAACACCTTCGGTACGACGGCGTTTACCTCCTATGGCCTGTTCTGGCTCACCCTGGTTTTCCTCGTTTACTTCAACGGTCAGTTCGGAATTCCGAAAAACAGCGAAGCGTTCATGACGGCCTATCTGTTCATGTGGGGGGTGTTTACCTTTTTCATGTGGTTCGGCACCTGGAAGTCCACCCGCGTTCTCCAAGCCGTTTTTCTGACCTTGACCATCCTGTTCTGGATGCTGGCTGCCCGGGACGGTTTCGGATGGAAAGGCACCTGGGCGGTCATGACGGGGTGGGAAGGGGTCCTGTGCGGTTCCCTGGCGATTTACTGCGCCATGGGGCAGGTGCTCAACGAAAGCTTCGGCCGCACCGTGCTTCCCCTCGGGGCGAAGTAGGTTCTGCGAAAAACGAGCCGCCCCGGCGCTTCCAGGCCGCCACATCCGGAACGGAGTTCTTCTGATGCTCCATCCTGCCGGCTTGGCTGCTGCCGATGGGCACGTCATCTTTACCCGAAGTCGTCGCTTTTTTCGTCATCGGGAACTTTTATCGACAAGTCAGCGGCAACGCTCCCGGGGCCCTGCCGGGAGCGTTGCTTTTTAAAACGATTTCCTTCATAATCCGACCTGGAAAAACAAGATTTCAAAGGCCCGGCTTTCTTTACAAGGCTGCTTGAATGCGTTGAATTCCACATGTCATTAAAAGAGCAAGGAACGTGACCTGTGCTGGCCCTGATGACCATTTTTTTTTCATCCTTTGTGATTGCCCTTTCCGGAGCCATGATGCCCGGCCCGATGCTGACGGCCACAATCAGCGAAAGCGCGCGCCGGGGATTCTGGACGGGTCCCTTGATTGTTGCCGGCCACGGAATTCTGGAACTGGCGCTGCTCGCCGCCCTGATGATCGGCCTGGCGCCTCTTCTCCTCAAAGAAGGGGTCTTTACCGGGATTGCCCTTTCCGGATCCGTGATTCTTCTCTGGATGGCCTGTGGAATGTTTCGGTCGTTGCCTTCCCTGAGCCTGTCCTGGCAGGATTCGGGAGGGAAGAAGCAGGGGCGCCTGATGGTGTACGGGGTTCTGTTGAGCCTCGCCAATCCGTACTGGTATATCTGGTGGGCCACGATTGGCCTGGGATACATCGCCCAGTGCCGAATGTCGGGGATCGTGGGGATTGCCTTTTTCTTTTCCGGTCACATCCTTGGGGATCTTGCGTTTTACGCCCTTGTTTCGGGGACCGTGGCCAAGGGCCGCTCCTTCCTCAGTGATCGGCTCTATCGGAATGTGCTGGGCGGCTGCGCCGTTTTCCTGGTTGCTTTCGCCTTTTATTTCGCCTTTTTGGGCCTGAGGAATATCCTGTCCTGAGGCACTGGCAGTAAGGCCGGCCCTGGAAGCCGGTCATAACATGTTGGTTAACGTGGAGGTTACGGCATGGACACGAACATTTCTTGGAACAGCAGGAAACGGTTACCTACTCCCCTCAAAATCTTTTCGTGGAGGGGGATTGCAGGCCTGATCCTCATCCTTTTCCTTTTGTCCTGCGCGGAGGTCCCCCTCACCGGGCGCAGCAGCCTGAGCCTTGTTCCCGATTCCCAGGTGGTGACCATGAGCTATCAGCAATATGCCGATGTTCTGAAAAAATCAAAGCTGTCCAACGATGCGGCAAAAGTGCAGATGGTTCGGAGGGTCGGTGCGAGGATCGCCAGCGCCGCGGAATCCTTTCTGAGAGAATCCGGTAACGGAGGGGATATCGCCCTGTACAAATGGGAGTTCAATCTGATCGAAGACGACAAGACGGTGAACGCCTGGTGCATGCCCGGTGGGAAAATAGCCGTTTATACGGGGATCCTGCCCATCACGCGGGATGAAACAGGCCTGGCCGTCGTGGTGGGTCATGAGGTTGCCCATGCCATCGCCAAACACGGAAACGAACGGATGAGCCAGGGACTGCTCGTTCAGCTCGGGGGCATAGGGTTGTCCGCCGCCCTGTCCACTCAGGCGGCGGCAACGCAGGAGCTTTTTCTTCAGCTTTACGGAGTAGGCTCAAACGTCGGATACATCCTGCCCTACAGCCGTCTGCAGGAAAACGAGGCAGACCGGATCGGCCTGGTGCTCATGGCCAAGGCCGGCTACGATCCCAGGGCGGCCGTAACGCTCTGGCAGCGGATGAATGCTCAGGGCGGGGGGCGTTCGGTTGAATTTCTGTCCACACATCCGGCTCCGACAAACCGGATCGCCAACATTCAGGCCCTTATTCCCGAGGCGATGCGCTATTATCGGAAACCCCAGTAACCGAGTCCTTAAGCGCTCAAAATCATCCTAGCGTCCACGACGACGCACCCATCGGGATAGGCCAGCACAGGATTGAAATCCAGTTCGGCAAGTTCCGGAACCCTGCACATCAGGTTGCCCGCATTCACAATGAGTCGAGCCAGGGTTCCCAGATCGCAGGGCGGGGCGCCGCGGACGCCTGCCAGAAGTTCGCTGGCCTTCGTATCCCTGATCTGCCGCAGAGCCTCTTCCTCATCGAAGGGCGCCATCCGGAAAGAAACGTCCTTGAAGACCTCGATGAGAATCCCCCCTGATCCGAACATGATCATCGGGCCGAAGACGTCATCCCTGAGACCTCCAACGGCCACTTCCACCCCCCTGGGCATGGCCTTCTGAACGAGGACGCCGTCAACGGCCACATGACCGGCTTTTTCTCGAACATTGGCCAGGAGCCGGTCGTATGCCTTTCGAAGATCGGCGGGAGAGGTGATGCCGACAAGGACTCCCCCGAAATCGGACTTGTGGACGACTTCAGGGGAGACGATCTTCAGAACAAGGGGGAACCCCAGATCTTCGCCGGCCTGCCTCGCCTCTTCCCAATTTCCGGCAAGACGGGCAGGGGCGAAGGGAATGCCGAATTCCCCGCACAGCCCATAGGCTTCATGTTCAGGCAGAAGCTTCCTTCCCGCTTTCAGAGCCCTCTGAACAACTTCGTGGCAGCCCATTTCTCCCTCCTCTGCCGGAATGGCCTCACGCTTCAGAACAGCCGCTTAGTGTTCATCAAACCGTGATTTGTACCGGCTGTAACGGACCATATTGATCATCACTTTTGCCGCAATGTCCGGGTACTCGATGGTGGGCATTCCGGCTTCCTCCATCCGGTTCCTCAACCGGGGAACGGAAGAGCCGAAGCCGATGACGGAGAGCAGGGGTTTCCTTTCTTCTGGGGCGAAGGATTCATAGGCGGCGATGATGTTTTCCGCCAGGGCATCTTCATCCATGAAAAGAGGAGGCGTGGTAAGATAGATCACACCGGAAACGGCCGGATCCCCCAGAACAATTTTCAATACCTCGCGATGCTGCGCTTCCGTAAAGGAGGGGGTTGTGTCGATGAACCCCTCCGGCTTGCCGATATTGGCTGCCGGGATCAGAATGGCCCGCAGCTCGGATTTTGTTTTCTCCGAAAGCCTGGCCAACCGGACAGCTCCGGAAGAGACCAGTTCATCCACGCACAGGGTTCCCGGCCCCCCCAGAACGGTCAAGACGCAGATCGAATTTCCTCTGGGTAACGGCATTTTGGCAAAGGCGGCGGCAGTATAATAAAACTCGATGACGCTTTCGGCCAGGACGACACCCGCCTGCCGGAAGACCCCCTGATACATTTCAAATCTGCCGGCCAGAGAACCGGTATGACTCGCCGCGGCCACGGAGCCGATTCTGGTTTTTCCCGCCTTCAAGGCGACGATCGGCTTTTTCCTGGACACGTGAGCCGCCGTTTCGACGAGGGCGCGCCCCTGCCTTGTCCCCTCGAGGTAAAGGGCGATTACCGACGTACGGTCGTCATCGGCGAGGTAGCCAAGGAGCTCGACGACATTCACGTCCGACATGTTGCCCAGGGACACGAATTTGCTCAGCCCCACAAGCCTTCCAGGCTCCGCCCACTTCAGGTAGGAGACCGCAAAGGCCCCGCTCTGGGTGATGATCGAAAGACCGCCCCTTCGATAGGCGCCGATATCGAAATTTGTATTGACCCCGGAATAGGTGTCCATCACTCCCAGGCAGTTCGGTCCCACCACCCGGATCCCTCTGGGAACGAGGACGTCCAGCAGGGCTTTCTCGCGGGACCGTCCCTGGTCCGTTCCCAACTCGCTGAAGCCTGCGGAAACGACCACGGCAGCGGAAATGTCGCCTTTCCCGTCTTTCCGCCGCGCAATGGCCCGGGCCGCCTCGACACAATCATCGGCAGGCAGAACCATCACCACGAGATCGATCCGGCCGGTAATCTCCTCCAGGCTCCTGTAACACTGAAAGCCCAGGATGGATTCAGATGCGGCATTGACAGGGTAAACGTTTCCTGTGAAGCCCGCAGCCCTCAAGTTTTCAACGATTGAATGGCCGGGCTTTCCTTTTTTAGCGGAGGCTCCCATGATCGCAACCCCCCTGCCGTTGAACAAACCATCCAGGGACTTCCTGGCCGTCGTTTCCATTTCCTTCTCCCGGTTCCTTGAATGTCCTTCTCTTTTTGGAGCCTGCCCGTTTCGGGGACGTTCCCGGCTCAAACCCCGGGCTTTCGAATGTGATCCCTTTCGTTCAGCGGGGAAGCCCCTTTACCTTTTTAAAGGTATATGAAACAGGGGGAAGATAAGTCAAGGAGGATCTTGGGTCGTTGCGGCATGGAGTTTCGTGCCCCCGGGGGGATTGCGGGATTCGCCGTCGAGGAATTCCCTCCTCGAGTTCTGGCCTGATTCCGAAAAATGGTATAGGATATCACTGGAATTCAGGAGGAATGTCCTTTGTCCAGGGGGCTTTTACCCATTGAGATCGGGTTGTCTGACCCGGTAAAGCGGAGGGCTCGTTTATGAACCGGCCATCATACCT
>MVRU01000044.1 GCA_002067745.1 Syntrophus sp. PtaU1.Bin005 | reverse complement strand
CATCATGGAGACGCTGCAACGCGGGGAAAAAGAGCGGCTCAATCTGCCTGAGCGAAAAAACGGAATCCTGAGGCCATCGCAGCCGGGGCGGACGCTCAAGCCTTTGAGCGGCTTCTCCTGAGGGGGTTCGCCCTGTTCTTTGAGGGGAAAAAGGGGTAATCCATGGGGGGGTCCCCTTTTTCCCGGCTTTCCGTCTAGCTCTTGCCGCCCAGCTCCAGCTTCAATTCGGTGAGGCCTTTGATCTGATCCCGCAGAGACGCCGCTTTCTCAAACTCAAGCCTCCCGGCCGCCTCCTTCATCTCCGCTTTCAGCCTCCGGATCGTCTTTTCCAGGTCTGCATCGGAGAGATAGGCCGCCTTTTCCTCGGCGGCCACGGTAACGGAGGCATAATCCGCCTCATAGATGGAAGCCAGAATGTTGTCGATGGATTTTTTTATGGATTCCGGGGTAATGGAATGCTCCCGGTTGTATGCGTCCTGCAGGGTACGGCGCCGACCGGTCTCCTTCAGGCAGGCCGTAATGGAGCGGGTCATGGTGTCGGCATACATGATGACCTGGCCGCCTACATTCCGCGCCGCCCTGCCGCTGGTCTGAATGAGGGAGCGCTCTGAACGGAGAAACCCCTCCTTGTCCGCATCCAGGATTGCCACGAGAGATACCTCAGGAATATCCAGACCTTCCCGAAGGAGATTGACGCCGACCAGCACGTCAAACTCCCCCAGGCGAAGATCACGGAGAATGCCGACACGCTCCAGGGTCGAAATGTCGGAATGAAGATACTTCACCTTCACCCCCAACCCTTCGTAATAGGTGGACAGATTCTCCGCCATCCGCTTGGTCAGGGTGGTCACCAGCACCCGCTCCTTCCGTTCCGCTCGTTTCCGGATCTCGGCCAGGAGATCATCCACCTGCCCGGAAACGGGCCGGACGAGAATCTCCGGATCCATCAGCCCCGTGGGGCGGATGATCTGCTCCACCACCTGGCGGCCTGCCTTTTCAAGTTCATAGGCCGCGGGCGTCGCCGAGATGTAAAGCCGCTGCTGGGGAAATTTTTCGTATTCCTCGAATCTCAGCGGCCGGTTGTCCAGAGCCGAGGGGAGGCGGAATCCGAACGTGACAAGGGTCTCCTTTCTCGACCGGTCTCCCCGGTACATCCCGATCAGCTGGGGGACCGTGACGTGGCTCTCGTCCAGGACAATCAGGGCGTCCTTCGGCAGGTACTCCACCAACGTGGGCGGCGGTTCGCCGGGGGCCCGTCCGGTGAGATGGCGGGAGTAATTTTCGATCCCCTGGCAGTATCCCATCTCCTCCATCATCTCGATGTCAAAGTTCGTTCGCTGCTCCAGGCGCTGGGCCTCCAGGAGCTTGCCGGAAGTCCTCAGCTCCGCCAGCCGACCCTGCAGCTCCTCCCGGATCGCGGCAATGGCCCGGTTGAGGTTGTCCCGGGTGGTCACATAGTGGCTCCCGGGATAAACGGCGATCCGCTCCAGGGCCTGCAGCTTTCTCCCCCGCAGCGGGTCCACGAACGACAGGGCCTCGACGGTATCGCCGAAAAATTCCACGCGAATGGCCCGCTCTTCCTCGTAAGGGGGAAAAATCTCCACCACATCGCCCCGCACGCGGAAGGTTCCCCGGTGAAAGTCCACATCGTTCCGTTCGTACTGAATATCGACGAGACGCCTCAGCATCGCCTCCCGGGACAGATCCCCGCCGGCTTCCAGCTCAAGGAGCAGGCCCTGGTAAGCCTCGGGGGAGCCCAGACCGTAGATGCAGGAGACGCTGGCCACGATGATCACATCCCGCCGTTCAAGGAGGGAATGGGTCGCCGAATGACGGAGCTTGTCGATTTCCTCGTTAATCGAGGAGTCTTTCTCGATGTAGGTATCCGTGCTTGGGATGTAGGCCTCGGGCTGGTAGTAATCGTAATAGCTGACAAAATATTCAACGGCATTCCCGGGGAAAAGGCTTTTGAATTCCCCGTAAAGCTGGGCCGCCAGGGTTTTGTTGTGGGCAATGACCAGGGCGGGCCTCTGAACCGCCTCGATCACCTTGGCAACGGTAAAGGTCTTTCCCGATCCCGTAACCCCCATCAGCACCTGATGAGGGAGCCCCCGCCGCAGCCCCTCCACCAGCTTCTCGATCGCCTGGGGCTGATCCCCCCGGGGTTCGAAGTCCGTCGTTATGCGAAAGGGTGTCATCTCTCTTCTCCAGCAGGCTCCCCTGAGGATGGAAGCCAGCTTACTGCATAGCACCAATCCGCCGCCATGACTACCTCAACTTTCGGGAGGGAAAACCCCGCCGCCGCAGGACAGGGCACCCTGGAGATGTCTACGCCAGGGCCATGACGGGGGCAGGGAACAGCAAAAAAAAGCATTGAGAACTTGCGGATTCTTCCCTAGAATTCATGAAGTTCATCTCCTCCCGGAAGACTGTGCCGGATCCCCCGGCCAAGGGGAAAGCCGGAAACCGGGAACACGGCAGGAAAACAGAGGTCAGAAATGGCAACCCTTTCCAGCGTTTTCGACCCCCGGAGCATTGCCCTGATCGGCGCGTCAGATCAGGAGGGCTCCGTGGGCCGGATCATCCTCGACAACCTCCTGAAGGCGAAGGGCAGGAAGATCTTTCCCGTCAATCCGAGGAAGGATACCCTGCTGGATCTCCAATGCTACCCTGATATCGGCAGCGTTCCCGAACACGTGGATCTCGCGGTGATCGCCATCCCGGCCGGGGCCGTCCCCGAAGGGGTGGAAGCCTGCGGCAAAGCCGGCGTGGGCGGCGCTGTGATCATTTCCGCCGGATTCCGGGAAACCGGCGCCGAGGGGGCGCTTCTGGAAAAGCGCCTGTCCGATGCCCGGAAGCGCTACGGCATGCGGATCCTCGGCCCCAACTGCCTCGGTTTTGTGAGGCCGGACTCAGGACTCAAGGCCACCTTCGTGGAGGAAATGCCCCCGCCGGGAAATATCGCCTTCATCTCCGAAAGCAACGCTCTGACCAGCGCCATCCTGAGCTGGGGACTGTACGCCGATATCGGCTTCAGCATGGTTGCCTCCCTGGGTTCAATGATCGATATCGGTTTCGGCGATCTCATTGACTTCCTCAGCAACGACTGGAAGACGACGAGTATCCTCATGTACATGGAGAGCGTGGGGAACGCGAAAAAATTCATGAGCGCGGCCCGTTCCTTCGCGCTCCGCAAGCCCATCGTCGTCCTCAAGCCGGGCAGATTTATCGACAGGACAAGCCTGGAAAGGTCGTCAACCCTTTTTGTTCCGTCCGGCAACGACGCCGTCTACGAGGCGGCCTTCAAGCGGGCCGGAGTGATGCGGGTCCGGGACATCGCAGGCTTGTTTCACGCCGCCGGGGTTCTCGATTCCAGGAAGCTTCCCAGGGGGCCGAGGCTGGCCATCGTGACCGCTGCGGGCCTGGAGTTTGCCTACGCAGGCGCCGGACTCATGGCGACAGACGCCCTGATCGAATTTGGCGGTGAACCGGCCAGATTGTCCCCGGAAACGATCAGGACGCTGAAGAACTCCCTCCCGCCTCAATGGAGCGAAGGCAATCCCGTGGATCTGCTCAGCAACACCGATACCGCCGGCTACGTGGAGGCCATCACCGCCTGCCTCAATGACCCCAGTGTCGACGGCGTCCTGGTCATCTATGTCCCCATGAACACCGCCGGGCCTGAAGTGGTTGCCCGGGCCGTCATCGAGAGCGCAGGAAAATCCTGGAAGCCGATCATTGCCGCCTGGATCGGGGGGAGCCAGGTGAGAAAAGCCCGGGATATCCTCCTTTCCGGCAATATTCCCACCTACTCGACGCCCGAAGAGGGCGTGCGGGCCTATGTCAACATGTTCAAGTACCGGAGAAGCCTGGATCTGCTCCATGAAACCCCCTCGGAATTGCCGGAGCGCCATGCCCTCTCCAGGCAGAAGCTGGTCAGCCTCATCCACAAGGCCCTTGCGGAGGGAAGAACGTCTTTGAACGATCGGGAGTCGAAAGAATTTTTCGACGGGTACGCCATCCCCTCGACGCCTTCCCGGACGGTACACACTGTTGAAGAGGCCCTTCACGAAGCGGAGGAAATCGGATACCCCGTCGTCGTTAAAGTCGTGTCTTCCCAGATCCCCTCCCCGAAGGACGCAGGCGGAGTGGTGACGGACATTGCGTCGGATGAGCGTCTCAGGGAGGCCTGGACAAAAATGCTGAAGCGGGTGAAGGAGCGCGCACCCGGAATCGCCATCGAGGGAATCGCCCTTCAGAAGATGATCGAACCTGTGGATTACAAGCTCGTTCTGGGCTCCAGAAGAGACCGGGATTTCGGCACCTTTATCTTTTTCGGGATGGGGGGGATCAACGCGGACCTCATCCGGGATTTCTCCATCGGACTGCCTCCCCTGAACAGGACGCTTGCGAAGAGGCTCATGGAAGAGACGAAGGCCTACCGGCTTATCCAGGGCTTCCGGGGCAGGCCTCCGGCGGATCTTGATTCCCTCGAGGAACTCCTCGTGAATTTCTCTCATCTCATTGCAGATTTCCCCGAGATTTCGGGAATCGAAATCAATCCCCTCGTCATCTCCAGCGGCAGGGCCCATGCCCGCGATGTCCGCATCCTTCTGGAAACATCCCCCGTTGACGACGGGCTGATCATCAATTATCATTCGCCATATCCGCACCTGATCATTTCTCCGTATCCGGGCCATCTCGTTGAAGACTGGAAGTTCAGGGACGGAACCGCCGTCGTGCTGAGGCCGATAAAGCCGGAAGACGAACCCCTGGCGCGGGAGTTTCTCTCCACCCTTTCTGAAGAGACCCTCCGGACGAGATTCTTCTCGTCCTCGACGAACATCGACCACGAATGGCTTGTCCTGATGTGCGACACGGATTATGACCGGCACCTGGCCATTGTGGCGGAGATTTCCGAAGGCGGGCGAAGGCGGATCATCGGCGTGGGTTCGCTCCATGTGGACCCGGAAAGCAATTCAGGAGAATTCGCCCTTCTCGTTCATGATGATTTTCAGAGAAAGGGGCTGGCTTCCAAGCTTCTGCGGCTGATCATCAGCAACGGCATCAAGAAGGGCCTCAACGAAATTGAAGGACAGATCATGAGTGAAAACGAAAAGATGATCGCTCTTGCCAAAAAACTGGGGTTTTCAAAAAAATGGGAGCGCGAGGGCACTCAGGTTGTCGCTCTTTCCTTAAAAGACAGGCGGGTTCACTCCGGAGCTGGACATGAAACGGATCGTACTTGAAATTTTTCTGGCCATACTGCTTTGTTCAACGGCATCCGCGCAGACCTCTGTGTGGAAGATCGAAAAGGGGCCGACCGTTTTTTTCCTGGGAGGAACCTGCCACCTGCTGCGCCCTTCGGATTTTCCCCTTCCTCCGGAATTTGACAGGGCATACCGGGCCTCCGATCTCCTGGTCTTCGAAACGGATCTCCGGCAGCTCAACAGCCCAGAAACACAGCGGAAGCTGATGTCAAAGGCGCTTTATACAGACGGCTCCACACTGGATCAGCACCTGTCGCCCCGAACCTATGAGCGGCTGAAGCGCTACTGCGGGGACAACGGCATCCCTGTCGAGCTGCTCAGAAAGTTCAAGCCCTCCATTCTCGCAGTCATGATGGAGGCTGCCGAGCTGGCCAAGCTCAACGCCACCAGCGAAGGCGTTGACCTTCACTTCTACCGCCAGGCAAAGCGGGACGGAAAGGCCGTGAAGGGACTGGAGACGGTCGATGAGCAGATCGCATTTCTCGCGGATATGGGGCGGGAAGATGAAGACGGATTTGTCCGTCATGCCCTGCAGGAAGTGGCATCGATGGGACCTTTCTACGAAAGCCTCGTGGCGGCCTGGAAACAGGGTGATACGGAACGGCTCCATGAACTCCTGATCGCCGACTTTCAGAAAACGCCGGAGCTCTACAAGAGCTTGCTGACGGACCGCAACGAGAATTGGCTGCCCAAAATCGATGCCTATGGGCAGACCCCGCAGAAGGAATTTTTCCTTGTCGGGATCGGCCACCTGGTGGGTCCCGACGGAATACTTGCGTCGCTCCGGCGGAAGGGATATAAGGTCGAAACGTTTTAAGCTCAAAGGTAAAGGAGGACTCGGCTTGACCGAGCACGAAAAACCCATGACGAAAAAAAGCAATCCCGGGCCGGCTTCCGGCATCCGAAGATCCACCACGATTCTGGCCCTTTTCCTGGTAACCCTCGTTCTTCATGCTCCGACCCAGGCTGCCCCCCTCTCGGAGGCATCCAACCCCGTTCCCGCCGCGGCCATGAAGCTCGTTCAATCCTGCATGGACCCCAAGGTCGCCCTGGACTCCCAGGCTATCGCCACCCTTGTGGATTACGTGCTCGAACCCAAGCCGAAACGGGAAGCGGATCTTCCGAAACTCTGGAAAGCCTCGGGGGCCTATTACGAATTCGACACGAGGATCGACTTTCCGAGCTTTCTGAAATACTCCTTCAGCCGGCAGATTCCATCGATCCTCACAAGCCCGTCGTCGCTTCGGTACTCCCAATGGATCGACCAGGGGAATTCGAGAAGAATCTCGAACATTTCCGACCTGAGCCCCTCGGAAGGCCAGCCCATTGTTCTCCGGGGGCTGGAGCATGTGGAGATCACCCCGGACCTCAACACCGGGGTGTACTATCAATACGATCTCAAGAAGACCCTGATCCTTCTCAAGCACAAAGGGCGGCAGGTCCTTGTTTCCGTTTCCAAGCAGGCGGACATATCCGATGTGGGGAAAAAGGGCTTCATCCTGGGAAAGGACGACGACTGGAATTACCATTATTCCGGAGAGCCGGGTTCGGCCAAAGCCGGCCTGGGCTGGGTCAAGTCCTACATCTATGACTATTTTTCCGTCGGCGTCTACGTCTCGACGGGCTCTTCGCCGCCAGCAGTCCGATCCGGCTTTTTTTCCTGGATCCGCGCCGGATGGTCCGGCGTCAATTTCGCCGAACCCAGACACGTCCTCAAGGGACTTCAGCGCCACGCCAGAAGCTCAAAAAGCGTCCTGGAATCGCCTCGATTGCCCGCACCCAGCCAGGTGGCCTCGTCGTACCTGAAACTTTCAGCCTTGCCCCGGAATGTCCTGGCTGACCGGTACGCCGCCCTGCAGCAGGCAAGGCAGCAGCTGGCCGCCCGGAAGGGCAATGCCGGAAATGCTTCGGCAAACCGGGCAGAAACCGTTGCAAACATCCCCAGGGAGCAGATCCTTTCGGAATTGATGCTGGAATATTTCAAGACAACCCTGGGCAAGCCATCCCTGCTTGAAAGCAGGGGCATATAAAACAGGACGGGGAGGAGGACAGGAGCATGACAGACAAATCGGTCGTTGTGGATTTTCACATGCATCCCATATCCTACGAAAGCTTCCAGCCCTCGGCGCAGGGATGGATAGCAAAGATTGTCGGCCAGACGTGCAATTATGAGGAATATGCCAGGCGGTACAGTGACCCGGAAGCCTTTGTCGGCCTCCTGAAGGAAAGCGGCATCGACTACGGGGTGGTCATGGCGGAGCTGTGCCCCATCACCACAGGCATCTGCACCAATGAGTATGTCGAGGACTTCTGTTCGGGAAGACCGGAACTGATTCCCTTTGCCAGCATCAACCCCGCAACGGACCTGGCCCCGGCGGAAAGGCTGGAGGACCTGATCACCCGGCACGGCTTCCGGGGGCTGAAGCTCTATCCGACCTATCAGCAGTTCTATCCCAATGAAAGCAGGCTTTATCCTCTGTATTCCGTGGCCCAGGCGAGAGACATCCCCATCATGTTTCACACGGGGAGTTCCGTTTTCGAGGGCGCCCGCCTGAAATACGGCGATCCCCTCCACCTCGACGACGTCGCCGTGGATTTTCCCCGGCTGAAGATTCTTCTTGTCCACGGCGGACGCGGCTTCTGGTACGACCGGGCCTATTTTCTGGCCAAAATGCACGAAAACGTATTCCTGGAAATCGCGGGGCTCCCACCCCACAATCTTCTCAAATACTTCCCTGAACTGGGGAGGATTGCCCATAAGGTCATTTATGGATCGGACTGGCCGGGTGTGGCCGACCTCGCTGAAAACCTCGAGGCCGTCCGGAGCCTTCCCCTGATGCCGGAACAGAAAGACCTGATTCTGGGCGTCAACGCCCGCCGCCTCCTCAAGCTGCCGGAGCAGTGTCCGACATCCGCCGCCTGAAGAATTTTTCAATCTCCACGGCGAAAAAGACCACGGAGGACACGGCAAGAGTCAGGAGCAGCTCCTGCAGGGTCAGCGGCGTCGTCTTGAAGACGGAATTGAGAACGGGCAGGTAGACCGTCGCCATCTGCAGCAGAAAGGTGAGCAGAACCGCGCCGAGAAGGTACCGGTTGGAGAACAGCCCGATCCTGAAGAGAGACTCCCGCTCGGATCGAATGGCGAGGACGTGACCCAGCTGGGTGATGCAAAGCATCGTGAACACCATGGTCTGCCAATGCTCATTCCCGGTCCGGATCGACCAGACCTGGATACAGAGGACCAGTGCCGCCATCAGCAGACCGATCGCGATGGCATGAATTCCCAGCCCTCCGGCAAAGATGCTTTCCTTGGGGTGCCTGGGAGGCCGGTTCATGACATTTCCCTCGGGAGGCTCGACGGACAGGGCCAGGGCGGGAAGGCCGTCGGTAACGAGATTGATCCAGAGAATCTGAATGGGCAGCAGCGGAATCGGCAGCCCCAGCACCGGCGCCAGGAAAAGGGTCCAGATCTCGCCGGAGTTGGTCGTCAGGAGATACTTGATGAA
This sequence comes from Syntrophus sp. PtaU1.Bin005, assembly GCA_002067745.1. Classification (GTDB taxonomy): domain Bacteria; phylum Desulfobacterota; class Syntrophia; order Syntrophales; family Syntrophaceae; genus Syntrophus; species Syntrophus buswellii. Next base: position 12,007 of record MVRU01000044.1, on the reverse strand, counting down.
TTTCCGGATGTTGTCGAAGATCTTCCGGCCTTCTCTCACGGCGTTCACGATGGACGCGAAATTATCGTCCAGGAGGATCATGGAGGCCGCCTCCTTTGAAACGTCCGTTCCGGTAATTCCCATGGCGATGCCGATGTCCGCCCGCTTGAGCGCCGGCGCGTCGTTGACCCCGTCGCCGGTCATGGCGACATACTGCCCCCGGTCCTGCAGTGCTTTGACGATCTTCAGCTTCTGCTCAGGGGCCACCCGGGCGTAGACCCGGATGTGCTCGACCCGTTCCGCGAATTCCTCCGGTGAGAGCCCTTCCAATTCCCGCCCCGTAAGGACGGCGCTTCCGTCTCCGTCAAGGATCCCCAGCTTCCCGGCAATCGCCCGTGCCGTAGCGGGGTGATCACCCGTGATCATGACCGTTTTGATGCCGGCGCTGCGGCACAGGGCGACCGCCTCTCCCGCCTCTTCCCGGGGGGGGTCGATCATTCCAACCAGGCCGATCAGGGTCATCCCCTTTTCGACGTTCTCCGGAGACAGATCGTCGGGAACCCGGTCCCATCGTCTCATGGCGAAGCAGAGCACCCGCATGCCGTCTGCGGCCATCGCCTCGTTGACCCCTTTAATCTCCAGGTCATCCACGGCGGCTCGCCCTGCAGGCGCCATCACCTCGATGGATCTTTCAACGAGAACGTCGACGGCGCCCTTGGTGAAGGAAACAAACCCTCCCTCCCACTCGTGAAAGGTCGTCATGCACTTCCGGTCGGAGTCGAAAGGAATTTCCGCCACCCGCCGATGCGTTGTTTCCAGGGCCCCCTTATCAAACCCGTTTTTTCTCGCGATGTCGAACAAGGCGGTTTCCGTCGGATCTCCCAGGAGGGTGTCCCCGCCGTCCCCCGACTGTGCGTCGTTGCTCAAAGCCAGGGCGCTCATAAAAATCGAGGCGGTTTCTTCATCACCCAAGCCGTCCTTGAAGTCCCTCGAACGAACCATGCATCCGTTGAAGAACAATGATTCCACGGTCATCTTGTTCAAGGTCAGGGTGCCTGTCTTGTCCGAGCAGATATAGGTCACCGACCCGAGGGTTTCCACGGCGGGAAGTTTCCGGATCAGGGCCTTGAGATTGATGAGCTTCCTCGCCCCGAGGGCCAGGGAAATCGTGATGACGGCGGGAAGAGCCTCCGGAATGGCGGCAACGGCCAGGGAGATGGCCGTCAGGAGCATCAGCATGGGCGGCTCGCCTCTCAGAATGCCGATCCCCAGGACGACGGCGCAGATCACCAGGACCGCAACGGCCAGCTTCCGGCCGAAAACCGCCAGCCTCTTCTGGAGGGGGGTCTTCACCTCCTCCTCGTTCTGGAGCATGGCGGCGATCTTTCCGAACTCGGTCTTCATCGCCGTTTCCGCCACAACCCCGACACCCCGGCCGTACGTGACAAAGGTGCCCTTATAGGCCATGTTGTTCCGGTCCCCCAGCGGGACTTCCTCCGCCAGGGCCTCGGTCTTTTTTTCTACCGGAACCGATTCGCCGGTCAGGGCGGCTTCCTCCACCTTCAGCTGCGCCGTCTCGATAAGCCGCATGTCGGCGGGCACGATTCTTCCCGCCTCCAGGACGACCAGATCCCCGGGCACCAGTTCGGAAGCGGGAGCCGTCCCCGGTTGTCCGTCCCGAATGACCGTCGCCGTGGGGGCCGCCATCTTCTTCAGGGCCTCCATGGCCTTTTCAGCCCGGTACTCCTGAATGAAGCCGATGACGGCATTGACGATCACGATCACGACGATGGCGATCGTGTCGGAAAGATCCCCGATAAACCCCGCAATAACGGCTGCGGCAATCAGGATCAGGATCATGAAGTCCAGGAACTGATCCAGGAACATTCGGAAGGGGGACTTCTTCTTCTTTTCGGTCAGTTCGTTCGGACCCAGCCGCTTCAGCCGCTCAGCGGCCTCCCCCGAGGAGAGCCCCCGGGAGGAAGTCTTCAATTCGTTGAAAATACGGGATAAATCTTTTCGGTACCAGCCCATCGCCTCCCCCTACTCCTCATCGTACGCCGCTCCCATCGCCCGCTTCAGGCCGGCCAAAGAAATCAGGTAGTCGCTCAGAGCCCGGGTATGGTCCGAGTTCGCCCGTGTCAGCAGGGCCTGTGCGTCGATCACGTCCGTGGCGGTGGAAACCTGCTCCCGGTATCGCTCCGTAGTGATCCGATAATTTTCTTCAGCCTGAACAACGGCCTTCCGGGTAACCGATATCTGCTGTTCCGCCTCCTTGAGAAACAGCCAGGCGTTTTTCAGCTCCAGGGAAACGGCATCACGCACGTTCTCCAGCGCATCGCTCGCCTGGCGCTCCCGGCTGAGACTGGCGTCCACCCGGTATTTCGTTTTCCCCCACTCCCAGAAGTTCCAGTTGGCCATGGCCATGACATACCAGCTTTCCGAGTCCTGGTAGCGGCTGCCCGACACCCCGGGTTCGTCTCCATAGCGGGAATAATTGCCCACGAGATTGACCGACGGGTAATAGTCGCTCCTGGCCAGCTGGACGGATTTCTGGGCCTGCTCCACCCTGAGGGCATGGGTTTTGATCTCTGTTCTCCTTTCCAGGGCCGTGTTCAGGCATTCGCCGAATTCCTTTTCGTAAGGCCGGTAAGCCAGGATGTCCTCGACGGCCACCGGCGATTCCATGTTCCGCCTCAGCAGCGTGTTGAATTTCGCCTTCGCCATGTCCAAACCGTTTTCAGCACGGAGGAGCGCCTGCCGGCCGTTGGCCAGTTCCACCTCGGCATAGAGGAGATCGTTCCGCGGCACCATGCCCACTTCATAAAAATGCCGGGTCATGTCCCGATGGGCGGAGAGACGCTCCACGGACGACAGGGCCACCTCCCGCAGTTTTTCCGCCTTGACGATATTCAGGTAGGCCGTCTGGACCTCCAGAACCAGGTCTAGAACGGCGGTCCGCTCCTCCTGGCGGACGGCTTGCAGGTTGGTCCGGTACGCCTGGTAGTTTGCCAGGATTCCCCCACCGGCAAAGAGGGGCTGGTGAACTTCAACCCCCCAGTTGTAGTTGTCCTTCGTCCCGGACTGCGTTGCAAGCGGCGTGAGGCCGAGCTGTATCAGGATGGGAAGTGTGAATTCGGGAGCTTCATTCAGGCGTTTGTAGCTGTAGGACGTGCTGAACCTCGGCAGAAAGGAGGTGAAGGCCTCTCTGCGCTGCGATTCCGCCACCTGCACACCCTCCCTGGCGGAATGGAGCGTTGGGCTCTTCCTCAGAGCCTCCTCTATGCTCTCCTTCAGACTGATGGTTCCCCGGGGTTCTCCGGAAACAAGCGGCGGACATCCTATTCCTGCCGCCAGGATTCCGACGAAAAGCAACTCCCGCAGTCGAATCCGTTTCGTCGTTCTTTTTCTCATAGTGCACCACCCGCAAGGGGATCATCATCCCCGCCTTGAACTGCCTGCTATAAATGAAGACTATGCGCTGGTTTGTCAATATAAAAACAGCCGGATACTGCTGGGGATTTTAATCTTGACAATCAACCGCCTCTATGATTTATGGATGGGCTCACAAACTTGCTCACGGGATGAACTTATGAAAATCAATTTAAGAAATACAAGCAATCTGAAGAGAAAAAGGACCCACGGGTTTCGCACCCGGATGTCCACACGGGGCGGCAGGCTTGTTTTAAGCCGAAGAAGAGCCAAGGGCAGGAAACGCCTGACGGTTTGATCTTCCCGGGAAAACAGGGAATGCCTGCGAACGCCCAGGAATGGAACCCGGTCTGCGGCAGATGAAAAAGCTGACCCTGAAAAGAAACGAGCGGATCAGGAAGAGGAAAAGATATCTTCAGATCTATCAGCGTGGAAGGCGGAGTTATTCAAAGCATTTCACCATCGTTGTCTCCGGTAATGAACTGGGAATTCCAAGGCTTGGAATCGCTGCAACCAAGAAGATCGGCAATGCCGTCACAAGAAACAGAATCAAGCGGCTGATTCGAGAATTTTTCAGACTGAATAAAGACAGGTTTAAAGCATCTTCTCAGGATATCGTTATCATTGCCAAGGGTAATACATCGTCAATGAATTATGCTGACGTCTGCAGGGAGCTGGGTGTATTGCTGACAGAAAAACCTCGGAATGTTCCTCAAGAATGACCAGGAAATTTTTCACAAAGATCTTTATTTTCCTGATCTGCATGTATCAGGTATTGATATCCCCCCTGTTTGCCCCCTGTTGCCGTTTTTATCCATCCTGTTCCGAATATGCGGTTCTCGCGCTTCGGAGACATGGTCCCCTGAAAGGTTCCTGGCTTGCGCTGCGCCGCCTGCTTAAATGCCATCCATTCCACCCGGGCGGCTACGACCCGGTTCGTTAAAAAGCGGCCGGGACATGCCGGCATACCGTAACTACGAAATTCACGGAGGTTCTTAATGGACAAAAAGGCGGTACTGGCCCTCGTCCTTTCTGCGGCGGTACTTTTGCTCTATCAGATATTTTTCTACAAACCGGTGCAGCCCTCAAAATCTCAGCCCCCCACCCAGGAGAACGGCGCAACGGCTGTTGTCCAGCCGGAATCCACGGTTACGCCCCGAGCGACCGTCAGCACCCTACCGGAATCCGGCGATCCTTCCGCCCGGAAGGACGCGCCTCTCGCCCCGAACAGCGAGGAGAAGGAGCGGGAAGTTTCCGTCGATACCCCTTTGTACAATGCCGTATTCACCACCAGGGGAGGGGCGCTTAAATCCTTTTCCCTGAAGAACTACCGCGAAACCATCGATGCCGGTTCAAAACGGATTGAACTGGTTGACGTCAAGGAGGGCATGCCCTACCCGTTGAGCATTTCCTTTCCGGCTTCCAGCATTGACGTTTCCCCGTCCTCGCTTTTTTCGGCCGATACCGTCGCCCTGGATCTGAAGTCGGCCTCGGAGCCCCGCCGTTTGACCTTTGTTCAAACCTGGCCCGGCAAGATCAAGATTGAAAAGATTTATACTTTTCATCCCCGGAAGTACGCCATCGAGCTGGAAATCCGCGCCTACAACCTTTCCAGTGTCCCCTTGAGCCAGGAAATCGCCCTCTTCTGGAACCAGTATGTCGATCCGGAAGCCAAGGAGGACAGCTACGGGCACACCGGCCCGGTATCCTACGTGGGCAAGAGCGTCGAACGGGAAAACGTGAAGAAAATGGAGGCATCCAAACTCCTGGGCCCGGATGTCTCCTGGGGCGGCTTCGAAAGCAAATACTTCCTTGCCGCCATGATCCCCCAGAACCCTTCCCTGACGAGCATGATGCTCTCCAAGGGAAGCAGCAACATGGTTTCCACGGGCCTGAAGGGGCCGAAAAACATCATACCCCCCGGTCAGGCGGGATTTTTCGGCTACACGCTCTTCCTGGGACCCAAGGATTACAATATCCTCAAGACCCTGGGAACCGACCTTGAGAACGCCATCGATTTCGGCTCATGGATGAAATGGCTGGCCATGCCGCTTCTGCTGTGCCTGAAATTTCTTTACTCCTACGTCCACAACTACGGCATCGCCATCATCATCCTGACGATCCTGATCAAAATCCTCTTCTGGCCCTTGGGAAACAAGAGTTACAAGTCCATGAAGGAAATGCAGAAACTTCAGCCGAAAATGCTGGAGCTGAGGGAAAAGTACAAGAACGACAAGCAGAGGCTGAGCCAGGAGACCATGGCCCTTTACAAGGCCTACAAAGTCAATCCCATGGGCGGGTGCCTGCCGATGATCATCCAGATCCCCGTCTTTTTCGGCCTTTACAAGACCCTTCTTTACGCCATCGAACTGCGCCACTCTCCCTTTTTCTGGTGGATTCAGGATCTGTCCGAAAAAGATCCCTATTACATCACGCCTTTAATCATGGGGGCCACGATGTTCATTCAACAGAAAATGACGCCTGTCTCTGGCGATCCCACCCAGGCGAAGATCATGCTCTGGATGCCGGTCATCTTCACCTTCCTGTTTCTGAACTTCCCGTCCGGACTCGTCATCTACTGGCTGTTCAACAACATCCTCAGCATCGGACAACAATACTACATCAATAAACGAGCATAACCAAAAGTTAGGGTACGAACATGGATACCATTGAAATTGAAGCCAAGACCATTGATGAAGCCATCGAGAAGGCCTGCGGGGAATTTAACGTCTCTCGAGAAAAACTGAATATTGAAATCATATCGGAAGGTTCATCCGGATTCCTCGGGCTGGGCTCCAAAAAGGCGAAGATCAAGGCCAGCAGATTGTCTCTTGACATTGACCTGGACGCGCCCTTTGAACTTTTAAAGGAAGAGGCGGAGCCTGCACCCCCTGTCCGCGAAGAACCGTCGGCGACTACGCCTGCGCCTGCGCCCGAACCAGCTCCCGCCGTCTCTCCAGCCCCGGAAGTTTCCGAAGCCCCCGCGGGAAAGGAAGAGCATGAACCGCTGGCACAGAGGGCGAAGAGCATCCTGGAGGGCGTCCTGCAGAGGATGCATCTTGACTTCACCGTGAGCGTCGAAGAGACCCCGGATACGATCGTTCTCACCATCAACGGCGACGGGGGCGGCCTTCTCATCGGCAAGCGGGGGCAGAATCTGGATGCCATCCAGTACATCGTCAACAAGGCGGCCACGAAAATCCGTGATGAACGCAAATTGATCATCGTGGACACGGAATCCTACCGGCAGCGGCGGGAGGACTCTCTCAACGCCCTGGCCAGGGAATTTGCCGAAAAGGTCCGGAAGACAAGAAAGCCGGTCACCGTCGGCCACATGAACGCCCACGACCGCCGGATCATTCACCTGGCGCTTCAGAATGACGACACCATCGTCACCAAGAGCAGGGGCGAGGGTGAATACCGCAAAATCGTGATTCTTCCGGCAAGGATCGCCAACCGGGAACCACGGACATAAACGGGAAACCGTTCCCTTAGTTACGCCTGAATGCCGCCATGCCGACAGACGACACCATAGCCGCCATTGCCACGCCCGCCGGCAGCGGCGGGATCGGCATCATCCGGATCAGTGGACCCGAGGCGGGAACCATCCTGATCCGCCTTTTTCAGCCTTCCCATCCCATTGCCTTCTTTCAGCCGCGCCGCCTTTATCATGGGGATCTCGTCTGCCCGGAAACAGGGCGGGTCCTGGACGAGGTCCTGATCACCCGGATGAAGGGGCCCCGCTCCTTCTCCGGCGAGGACACAGTGGAGATATTCTGCCATGGGGGCATCCTGATTCTTGAATCCGTCCTCTCGTCCGTGCTCAGGGCCGGCGCCCGCCTTGCCGAACCGGGAGAATTTACCCGGCGGGCCTTTCTTCACGACAGGATTGATCTGACCCAGGCGGAAGCCATTGGCGACATGATCTCCGCCCGGACGTCCCGGGGCCTGGAAACGGCCGTCTCGCACCTGAAAGGGAAATTGAGGGGAAAAATCGATGTTCTGCGGGAGGGGCTGATCGATGTTCTGGCCCTGCTGGAGACGGAGATCGATTTTTCCGAGGATGTGGCATCCCACCCCTCTTCGGAAGTCTCTTCGCCGCTCCAGTCCCTTTCCGAAGATCTGGCCGCCCTGCTGCGGAGCTACGATCAGGGCAAAATCGACCGCCATGGCGCCGCGGTGGTCATCGCCGGCAAGCCCAATACGGGAAAATCAAGCCTGCTGAACGTGCTTCTGGAGGAGGAGAGGGCCATTGTCACTCCGATACCGGGGACGACCCGCGATTTTATCGAGGAGGCTGTGAACATCCGGGGGATGTCGATCCGGCTCACCGACACCGCCGGCATCCATCCCACGGAGGATATCATCGAGCAAAAGGGGATCCAGAAGGTCTGGGAAAAACTGGCCGGCGCCGATGGCGTCATCCTCCTTTTCGACGGCAGCCGCCCACTGACGGACGAAGACCGGGAGATCCTGAAGCGGCTTGCGGATTGCAGGGTTCTGCCGGTCATCAATAAAACCGACCTGGACCACCGCCTGGAAGAGAAGGAAATTTCCGACGCGCTCCCGGGAACGGCACCGATCCGGATATCCGCCAAATTCGGAGAAGGCATTCCGGCCCTGAAAGAGGAAATCGGCCGGTTGGTCATGGAAAGGGCTGGGATTCAGGACGGGGAAATCGTGATTTCCAGCCTGAGGCAGAAAATGGCCCTGGAGAAGACCCTCCAATTTGTTGACCAGGCGCTCGCCAGTCTCCGGGAGGGCTTATCCCCGGAGTTTGCCGCACTGGACATCCGGGATGCCCTGGAAGCCCTGGGTGAAATCGGCGGGGAAACAGCCACGGAACAGATCCTGGACCGCATCTTCTCGACCTTCTGCATCGGGAAATAAAGGGAAAACGCTTCAGCCCCCCTCCATTCCTTCAAGAAACGCCAGGACGTTTTCACCCAGGACCCGGTGGTTGTACCCCCCCTCAAGAACGGCAAAGCATCCGCATCGCTTCTTCTGGCCGGTCTCCCATACCATATGCCCGATGGTTTTATAATCCTCCGTCGTCAGAAGCCCGCCCCAGTCTTCCTTATGGTTGTCGAATCCGGCGGAAACGCCGATGATGTCGAAAGACGCGGAAGAAAGGCCCCTTTCGATGCCCCGGAGATACTCGTTCCGGTCAGAGGAGGAAGGGTTGTGAATGGTGACATAGCCTTTTCGTTCCATGATGTTGACCGTGCCATCCCCGAAATGGAGGTCGAAGTCCAGAAGAAAGGCATTGACGATTTTTCCCTCCCTCTTCAACTTCTCCAGGGCGATGGCCATGTTGTTGAAATAACAGAAGCCCCAGGCGCTTCCAGCGGATGCATGGTGGCCGGGGGGGCGGATCAGTGCAAAGGCCGGCTCGCTCATCCCGATTTCGGCGGCCATGATGGCCCCGCCGGCAGCGAGTGCGGCGATGTCATAGAGCCCCTCCCGTTCAACCAGAGCGATATGAGACTCGGTGTGAACATCGGAAATATCCGACTCCCCTGCCGGCTTTGCCTTAATGAAGTCGACCCGGCCGCTGAGCGCCTTCACAACGGCCTCCATTCTCCCGGGAGCGGCTGCCGGATCCGTCGTGTAGCATTGACAAAAATCATCATGATAAATGACTTTCATGACGTTCGCCACCTCCTGACATCGTTCTCTGTATAGGGATGATGATCAAAAACGGCAGACCACAGCCACGATTCCGCCGCGCCTGTTCCTATCCTTCAAAAACACACTACCCGTGAAATTTGATGTGCCGGAGAATTCCGGCCGTACTGGCTGACAAATCGACCGTTTCCAGGTCCGCCGGAGAAAGCCACCGGACGTCAAGGGCGTCGTCGGCGGCCTTCAGATCGCCGCGGACGTAATCGGCCAGCAGATCCACAATGACGAAGTGAAAACGGATCTTTCCCTCACGGTCCTTTTCAAAGAAGTCAAAGGCATAGACGGGATGCCTTGCATTGACGACAATTCCCGTTTCTTCGAGGACTTCCCGCTCCGCTCCTTCCTTCAAGGTTTCTCCCAACTCCAGGGAACCTCCCGGGATGGCCCACAACCCCCTGTTCGGCTCCGCGGCGCGCTGTACAAGGAGGATTCTGCCTTCCTTGACGACAACGGCGCCAACACCCACACGTGGACAATCCGGATATTCGCGTTTCGCCATAAATCGAAAAACCTGCTCGGAAAAATAAAGGTTAATTTAGCATGTTTTCTTAATCGTTACAATAAGTTCTTAGCCAGAAACAAGCGGGGTGCCGCCTTAGTGTTTTACTCATCCATTGGTTGAATCCAATTTCAGTAATTTTTTCCCGAGTAATAAGGCTTTCCCCTTATTGGAATAACCGTCAGACTGTAATAGAAAATAAAATCAAGATTGTGATAAACTTCACCTTAAATGAGATCGTTACAGGTCCTGTTCCTCTGTCTCCGATGGACACCCTTTTTTCCCTGAAAAGGTGCCTTTCGTTTTTCGGATTTGCCGGTCCATTTTTGTAAGCGGAAACGACGTGCGGGGATGTGATTTTTCCGTCGCGTCAAAAAAAAGAACGATAGCCAAGAATAAGGAGAACGGGAAAATGTCTGTCAATGTTCTGCTTGCCGACGATCACAAGATTGTCCGCGACGGTCTGCGTATCCTCATTGAAAACCATGGGGATATGAATGTTGTCGCGGAGGCGGAAAATGGACAAAAGGCAATCAACCTGGCCAGAGAACTCCGTCCCGAGGTCATTATCATGGATATCTCCATGCCGGACATCAACGGCATCGACGCCACAAGAAAAATCACCTCGGACTTTCCAGGAATCAAAGTCATCGCCCTGTCCATGCACACCGATCGCCATTTTGTCGTCGGCATGCTGGAGGCGGGGGCGGCAGGCTACCTTTTAAAGGACTGCGCCTTTGAAGAGCTCGTCAGCGCCATTCATACCGTCCTGGAAAACCACACCTATCTGAGCCCCACCATTACCGATATTGTCGTCAGAAATTATGTCAACAAGGCCTCGAAAACCTCGGTGGTCTCCTCCGCGGAATTGACGGCACGGGAGCGGGAACTGCTCCAGCTACTCGCAGAAGGCATGACGGCAAAGCAGATTGCCAAGACGCTCCGTGTCAGCGTTAAAACCGTGGCGACTCACCGGCGCAACATCGCCCAGAAACTTGGGGCCGGATCTGTGGCCGAGTTGATCAAATATGCCATCAGGGAGGGTCTGACCACGCTGGACTCTTGAAGGATCCTCTAAGACCGGAAGCCGATTTGATTCTTTACCTCCGCCAGGATTCGTGTCATCACTTCGCCGGCCGCACCCTGAAGCAGGATGTCCGCCTCTGAATCGTAGGGCGTCTCCTCTTTGTTGATGATCACCAGCCTGGCGCCGACATCCTTGGCATACCGGGGCAGGAAAGCCGCCGGATAGACCACCAGGGATGAGCCGATGACCAGCATCAGATCGCAGTTGTAGGCTTCATAAGTCGCATCCCGCAGGGTCTCCTCCGGAAGGGCCTCTCCAAAAAATATCACGTCCGGTTTCATCAGGCCCTGGCACTGCTCACAGAAGGGAAACCCCTCCATCTCTTTCAACGCCGTTTTCATGAGGATATCGGGGACGGAAATCCTTTCGCCGCAGCTCAGGCATCTCAGCCAGCGCATGTTTCCATGGAGTTCGTATACCTTTTCCGGCGCATTTCCCGCCTTCTGATGCAGATTGTCGATGTTCTGGGTAATGACGCACCGCAGTTTCCCCAGCTTCTCCAGTTCGGCAACGGCCAGATGCGCGCGGTTGGGCTGCGCTTCGGCGAAGGCCCCCCCTTCGATCAGGATTCTCCACTGTTTTCGCCTCGTTTTTGCACTTCGCAGAAACTTCTGGATGGTGAAGTCATCGGGATCGAACCGGTCCCATAACCCTCCCGGACTGCGAAAATCGGGAATGCCCGATTCGGTGCTCACACCCGCCCCCGTAAAGACGACAACCCTTGCCGCCTTGCAGATCATTTCCGCGGCGGCCTGGATTTTCTCCTCCAACATCATGTCCTTCATTTTTTATACTCGCTGATTACAAGGTGCTGTATATTTCATCCTTTCCAGGATGCCCCCGTTTTGTTCAGGAAAATACCTACAATAAATTATCCCCAATGACCAGATGAAACTTTCCCCGATCCTGCCGCCCCCCTTCCCGGTTCAACCCTCGTGGAAGGGGAAGCGGCCGGGGCGGATGTTCTGTGTCCCGGCTTTCTCTCCGGAGCGCGTCGGCCTTTTTTCTATTGACACTCCTCATACTTTGTTCTAAGTCACAGCCTTATCCGCGTTTCCTGCGAGCCTCAGGGAAACGTCCCTGTTGCGCTTTCCAGGAAAGGCAGAGGCGGATCCGCCAGATCCTTGATCGAGCTGAAGCGAAGGGCCTGCCGCGAACAGCGCGCCTGCACCAGAGAACATTTCCCGGTAACGAAGACGGCTTTCCCATGATCCTGCTTCGGAAGAAGCGCCGCAGAGAGTTTCAGGCAACACAAACATCATAACATCACCCTGGGCAGAGACGATGGCCTTTTTTCTGGGAATCGATATCGGATCTTTTTCAGC
>MVRU01000043.1 GCA_002067745.1 Syntrophus sp. PtaU1.Bin005 | reverse complement strand
AGCAGAGTATAGGGGTGAAGGGAGGGGATGTCAAGCCGGATTTCCCGCAGAAAACAGCTTCGAAGAGCGGATGGACCGAGGAGAGGACCCCTTTGAGCTCAACCGCCCGGGGCAGGATGGTTCATCCCGCAGCAAAACGCTTTCAGGCAATCGATAGTCTTGATGATTCCTCACGTTGTCCTTGCCCGCTCCACCTGCCCGGTCATCAAAATTCTCTTGACATCGGACGGTAAGCCGTTTAACGAAATCAGTAAAAATTCGAGGAGGATTCCATGGGTACAGAATATCATGTCGGCGTGATTCCCGGTGACGGAACGGGACCGGAAGTCGTTGCAGAAGGCATCAAGGTGCTCAATGCCGCCGCCGATCGGTTCGGTTTCGGCCTTAAATATACCACCTATGACCTGGGCGGAGAACGCTACAAAAGAACCGGGGAAACCCTTCCGGACAGCGTGATCCGGGAGCTGAAGCAGCACCGGGCCATCTTTCTGGGCGCAATCGGCCATCCGGAAGTTGCACCGGGTATTCTGGAAAAGGGCATCCTGCTGAAGGCCCGCTTCGAACTGGACCAGTACATCAACCTGAGACCTGTAAAACTCTATGAGGGTGTGGATACGCCCCTGAAAAACAAGGGCCCCGCGGAGATCGATTTTGTCGTCGTCCGGGAAAACACCGAAGGGCTCTACGCGGGAGCGGGCGGCTTCCTGAAGAAGGGAACCGCCGACGAGATCGCCATCCAGGAATCCATCAATACCCGCAAGGGCGCTGAACGCTGCATCCGGTACGCCTTCGACGTCACCCGCAAGCGCAACAAGGGAAAGAAGCTGACCCTGTGCGGCAAAACCAACGTCCTGACCTTTGCCTTTGACCTCTGGGAAAGGACCTTTTACGAAGTGGCCAAGGAGTATCCGGACATCGCGACGGATTACGCCCATGTGGACGCTACCTGCATGTGGATGATCAAGAATCCGGAATGGTTCGATGTGATCGTCACGGACAACATGTTCGGTGACATCATCACCGACCTGGGCGCCATGATCCAGGGAGGCATGGGCATCGCCAGCGGAGGCAACATCAATCCCGAGGGCGTTTCCATGTTTGAACCCATCGGCGGTTCCGCACCCAAATACACGGGGCAAAACGTCATCAACCCCCTGGCCGCCATCATGGCCGGCGCCATGATGCTCGATTTTCTCGGCGAGGCGCAGGCCGCGGCCTGCATTGAAGCAGCGGCGCAGAAGGCCATCACGAAAGATCTCCCCTCCCTCGATGCGGGGAAGATGGGCCGGGGCACACGGGAAGTGGGCGACCTCGTTTGCCGGTACGTTCTGGAACAGTAAGAGCATTCATTCCTTGACAACGGCGGCTTTTTATTTTACAAGAAGTTATCATTTTTGAAAGGGCTTAAAGACGTTGGAAGATAGAAGAAAAGCCGATATCCTTTTAGACAGCCTGCTGCTTTTGGGCCTCGCCCTTCTGCGCCTTTCTTTCAATCGCCCCTTGTTTTTAGGTCATCCGTAAACGAAAAAAAAAAGAACAAACCTAAAGGCCATGGGCGGCAAGCTCATGGCCTTTTTTAATTTCAGGGAAGGAGTCTTTATGGAATCAACAGGGAAGAGAATCTATATTTTTGACACCACGCTGCGCGATGGGGAACAGTCCCCCGGATCCAGCATGAACCCCACGGAAAAGCTCCGGATCGCCCGGCAGCTGGAAAAGATGGGGGTGGATATCATCGAGGCCGGCTTTCCCATCGCGTCCGAAGGCGATTTTCTTTCCGTCCAGCAGATCGCACGGGAAATCCGGGGCGCACAGATCGCCGGTCTTGCCAGGGCGAACAACGAGGACATCGACCGGGCATGGGCGGCCATTCAGGATGGCGCCAATCCCCGCATTCACACCTTCATCTCGTCTTCGGACATCCACCTGAAATATCAGCTCCGGAAGTCGCGGGAACAGGTTCTGAAAGAGGCGATTGCAGCCGTGGAGAGGGCGCGGGGCTACACGCCCAACGTGGAGTTTTCCCCCATGGATGCCACCCGGACGGAACGAAGCTATCTCTGTGAAATGGTCGAGGCGGTCATCGCCGCCGGGGCGGCGACCGTCAACATCCCCGATACGGTCGGATACGCCGTCCCCAGTGAATTCGGGGCTTTGATTGCCCATCTTTTTGAAAAGGTCCCCAATATTTCCCGGGCGGTCATCTCCGTGCACTGCCACAACGACCTCGGCCTGGCCGTGGCCAACTCCCTGGCCGCCATCCTGAACGGAGCCCGCCAGGTCGAATGCACCATCAACGGCATCGGGGAACGGGCGGGAAACACGGCCATGGAGGAAGTGGTCATGGCCCTCCGGACCCGGAAAGACCTCTTCGGTTTCACGACGGGGATCAACACGGAAAAAATCTACCAGTCCTCCCGCCTTCTGACCCAGATTACAGGCATCCCCGTGCAGCCGAACAAGGCCATCGTGGGGGCAAACGCGTTTGCGCACGAATCCGGCATTCACCAGGACGGGCTGATCAAGGAAAAGATCACCTACGAGATCATGACACCCCAATCCGTCGGCATTTCCGACTCCCACATCGTGCTCGGCAAGCACTCCGGACGCCATGCCGTCCAGGAGCACCTGAAGAAGCTGGGCTTCAACCTCACCGATACGGAGCTGAACAAGGTGTTCGTCCGTTTCAAGGAGCTGGCCGACGCCAAGAAAAACGTTTTCGATGAAGACCTGGAGGCCATCGTCTACGAAGAACTCTACAGGGCCGAGGATAAGTACAAGCTCATTTATCTCAGTGTCGTCAGCGGCAACATCGCCATCCCCACCGCCACGATGCAGATGGAGGTCGACAAGGAGATCGTCCAGGATGCAGGCTTCGGCGTCGGCGCCGTGGATGCGACCTTTGATGCGATCCGGAAAATCACTCGGACCAACTACGATCTGCTCCGCTACGCCGTCAACGCCATTTCCGGCGGTACGGACGCCCAGGGCGAGGTGACGGTCCAGCTCAAGTTCAACGGCCGCAACGTCGTGGGTCACGGGGCCGATCTTGATGTCATCGTAGCTTCCGCCAGGGCCTACATCAATGCCCTGAACCGCCTGGAGTTCCTCAAGCGGGACCCCGACAAGATCAAGCCGGAATACGAGTAGGAGACATTTGTTCGGCTTGAATTAAGCAGCGTTTTGCGATATCAGGATAAACTCAAAATCCTTCAACTGGAGAGAGAAAATCATGGGAATGACCATCACGGAGAAGATCCTTTGCCGGCATACCGGCCTTGATGAGCTGCACCCCGGAATGCTGATCAATGCAAAGGTGGATATCGCCCTCGGAAATGACGTCACGGCCCCGCTTGCAATTGAGGAATTCCGCAAGGCTGGCGGAAAGAAGGTGTTCGATGAGGACAAGGTGGTCCTCATTCCGGATCACTTTACCCCCAACAAGGACATCAATTCCGCCGCCCAGTGCAAGATCATGCGCGACTTTGCCCGGGAGCAGGAAATTACCCACTACTACGAAGTCGGGGAAGTGGGCGTGGAACACGCCCTTCTTCCGGAAAAGGGCATCGTCCTGCCCGGTGACCTCGTCATCGGGGCGGACAGCCATACCTGCACCTATGGCGCCCTCGGGGCCTTCGCGACCGGCGTGGGCAGCACGGATCTGGCCGCGGCCATGCTCACGGGGGAAGCCTGGTTCAAGGTCCCGGAAACGATCAAGTTTGTTCTTTCCGGATCGCTCAATCCCTGGGTCTCGGGAAAGGACCTGATCCTCTACATCATCGGACAGATCGGAGTGGACGGCGCCCTCTACAGGGCCATGGAGTTCACAGGCGAAACCGTCGCCTCCCTGACCATGGCGGACCGCTTTACCATTGCCAACATGGCTATTGAAGCGGGCGGGAAAAACGGCATCTTTGCCCCCGACGACATCACGGAAGCGTACGTTCAGCCCAGGGCCAAGCGCCCCTACACCGTTTATGCCTCCGACGCCGACGCGTCTTACGCCCAGGTGATGGAGATCGATGTCGGCAGGATAGAGCCCCAGGTAGCCTTTCCCCATCTGCCGTCCAACACGCGGGGAATCAGCGAAGTGGGCCATGTGCCCATCGATCAGGTCGTCATCGGATCGTGCACCAACGGCCGCATTGAAGACCTGAGGACGGCGGCCGCCGTGCTGAAAGGGCGCCGGGCCGATCCGCGGGTCCGGCTGATCGTCATTCCCGCCACCCAGGAGGTCTACAGAGCGGCCATGAAGGAAGGGCTCTTCGACATTTTCCTTGATGCCCATGCCGCGGTGAGCACCCCGACCTGCGGCCCCTGCCTGGGAGGCCACATGGGGATCCTTGCAGCGGGAGAACGGGCCGTCGCCACAACCAACCGCAATTTCGTAGGACGCATGGGACACCCCCGCAGCGAGGTCTATCTGAGCAATCCCGCCGTAGCCGCCGCATCGGCGGTTCTGGGAAGGATTGCCGGCCCCGACGAATTGACCTGAAATCATCTCATCCTCGGGAAGCCCCGCCCAAGCTCTTCCGGTTAGAGGCTTCCGGAAACGATTCAAGACCCTGGAAGGATAACGCCAATGAAATTTCAAGGAAAAGTATGGAAATTCGGGGATAATATCGATACGGACGCCATCATTCCGGCCCGTTATCTGAACACCTTTGATCCGCAGGCCCTTGCCGCCCACTGCATGGAGGATGCCGATCCCGACTTTCCCCGGAAGGTGAGGCCAGGAGACATCATCGTCGCCGGCGAGAATTTCGGTTGCGGTTCCTCCCGTGAACACGCCCCCATCGCTATCAAGGCAGCCGGCATCTCCTGCGTGATCGCCAAGAGCTTCGCCCGGATTTTCTATCGGAATGCCTTCAACATGGGGCTGCCTATTTTCGAGTCCCCGGAGCTTTATGACCGGATCGCTGAAGGCCGGTCCGTGACCGTCGACGGAGATTCCGGAGTCATTCTCATGGAAGGAGCGGAAGCGTCGCCGCTTTCCATCGAACCGATTCCTCCGTTCATGCAGGAGCTGATTGCCGACGGGGGACTCATGCAGCACCTCGCCCGCAAAAGCAGAGGTTAAGCGCCTTTCTGCCGGGCCGCAAGCGCCAGGTTCTGAAAAAGAGCAGCATACGATGATCGAGATCGACGGCAGTCGGAAATCGGGATCAGGAACCATCGTGCGGGACGCCGTTTCCCTTTCCGCCCTCGTCATGGCGGACCTCTCCCTGATCAACATCCGGGCGAAGCGGCTGCCGAAACCGGGTTTGAGAGCGCAGCATCTCCGGGCCATCGAAGCCATGGCCGAGCTCTGCCGGGGCCGCCTGGAAGGGGCGTCGCTCGGGGCCGGGGAAATCCGATTCTTTCCGGGGCGGACGATTCGAGGAGGCTCATACGACTGGAACATCGGCACCGCCGGTTCCACCACCATGCTCTTCCTGGGCGTCCTTCCCCTTGCCCTGTACGCCGACCGACCGTCCCGTTTCCGGATAACGGGGGGACTCTTTCAGGACTTCGCACCGTCCGTCTATTCCCTGCAGCATGTCCTGATCCCCTTGCTGAAACGGATGGGAGCGGACATTGATCTGCGCATTCTCCGCCCCGGTTACGTCCCCAGAGGGCAGGGGGAGATTGCCGTCGACGTGAAGCCGCTGAGGCGCCCTCTTGCCCCGCTGACCCTCACCGAACCGGGAAAGCCCACGGCTTTTCAAGGCGTCGCCTTGTCTTCTCTGCTCCAGGAGCGCCGAGTCTCGGACAGGATGGCGGATGAATGCCGGAAGAACCTGGAGGCCCGAGAATATTCAGTGCGAATAGACCCCCTTTACGATACGGAGGCATCCCCTGCCTATGAACAACCGGCCGTCCAGGGGGGAGCAGCCCTGGCGCTCTGGGCGGAAACCGACACGGGATGCCTGCTCGGCGCCGATTGCGCTGGAGCCCCGCGCCGCAGTTCGGAGTTCATCGGCAGGAAAGTCGCCCGGACGCTGATGGAAACCCTGAAGTCCGGAGCCACGGTCGATGTTCACGTAGCGGATCAGATCATCCCCTTTGCAGCCCTGGCCGAAGGCTGGAGCTCCTTCAGAATTCCGGAGGTCACCGATCACATTGATTCCCGACTCTGGATGGTGGAGACATTTCTGGGGGCCCGGACGGAACGTTCAAACCGCACCCTGCGGATCCGGGGAATCGGGTACCGGCGATCCTCAGCTTCATGAAAGGAGCCCCAATTTCGTGTCCGCGAAAGAACATGCCCCCCTTCGGAATGATGGGCTGCGTATCGACTTTGAAACCATCCGGATCGACCTGCCCAGGGAATCGATCTACCGGCGGCTGGGCTACCGGCGTGATGCCACCCGGATCTCTCCTCAGCAGTCCGCGGAAATCGAGAGTTACATGGAAGAGGCGCGGTCCCTCATCTGTCTGAAAGGGACCGTTCTGCGTCTTCCAATAGCTGAAATCTCACCGTCCCGGGTCGTTCTAAAGGGTGGAGTGGCATTTGAGAGCCGTCACCTGGCCAGATTTTTTGACCGTTGTCGGGAGGCGGCCCTCCTGGGGGCTACCGCCGGTTCGGCGATCATGGAGGCTATTGCCGATGACGCCGCCGGGCGTAATGTGACCCGGGCCGTCGTTCTGGACGCCACGGCCAGCGAGATGACCGATGCCGCACTGGACTGGATCCTGGGGTCTCTGCGCCCTTCTCTGCGCCGGGAAAACAAGATGTTCCTTCCCCGGCGCTATTCCGCAGGTTACGGAGACTTTGCCCTGGAGAATCAGAGGACGATTTATCGCCTGCTGCAGTTGAACCGGTTCGGCGTCATCCTCACCGAAAGCTGCCTCCTCGTCCCCGAAAAATCCGTAACGGCCCTCACGGGCATCCGGGACGTCGCCCCGTGAGGGCGGACGGCGGCCGCACACCTTTCAGGGCAGGGGCACCGTTCCTTACCACACCTCGGGGAAAGCCATATTGGTATAGAGGTCTTCCAGCTTCGCCTTGTGGGATTGTTCCATCGACGCCAGGTTGTCAAAAATATTTTTCTGCCCTGCGTCATCGCTGGCCCGGGAGAATCCGAGGTACATGTTCATGGCGTCCTCTTCCTTTTTCATGGCCAGCGCAATGGCGTCAACAGGCTTCATCTCCATGGATAATTTCGGCCTCTCGACGGTTTCGGACACTTTGTAGTCCGGGCCGGATTTGAACTTCATGGTCCGCGACTCATCGGTGAGAAAACCCTCCAGCAAGGCGCGGTGCCCACGTTCCTCAGCAGCCAGATGACCGAAAATGGTCTTCAGATTGCCGTCCGCCGTTTTGTCGCACACGTCCTGATAAAACGTCGCCGCCTCTATTTCCCTCTCTATCGCCATGTTTAAAATCTTCTTGTAGACCTCTGATTCCATGCTCTTCTCCTTGTGCTTTTTTAATTTCCACTCAATCACCCCATTCAATTCCAGCCGGCGCTCCCGGCAGCGATTCGAACAGTCCCTGCCATCAAGGTCAGGGATGGGCCGGCATCTCCAACAACTCGTCAATCCTCTGGACGGCTGACACTCCTCCGTCCGCCCCCCCGATTTTGCAGGCACAAATATAGACGCATCGGGCGGTTGTGTCAATCCAATGCTGATCCGAAAATCTGCCCGATAAAAAATAGGGTGATTGCCGGGATTCGAATATGCTATAACCACTGTCACGCCTGCATTGGTTCCGGTTGATGCCGCAGGGATCAACGCCCATTGCTCGCTTTGCCGCGGTACCGCGCCGCTTGGCGGCTGGGAAGGAAAGGCAGACGGGCACGGAAGGGTTGTTCCGACGGGGGTGTTGCCACTTACCCTCCTGCCGGAACATATGCGGCACACCGGATGCGTTCGATCAGGAAATATCTTTCTCTGGAATCCTTTTCTCATCGTTCACAAGGACAAAAGGTTATTGACAGGGCCTTCCCCGGCAGGCTAAATACAAACCCCTGAAAGATGACAGAATTCAGCATACGACCTCTACTCTGGAACGTAACCTCATGAAATCCAAAGAAGCAATCCGCCGCCTTTTAAAAAAGAAGATCCTCATCCTCGACGGCGCCACGGGAACGGAGCTGCAGAAACGGGGTATGCCCCCCGGTGCCTGCCCTGAATTGTGGTGCCTGGAACATCCGGAGACCCTGTCGGAAATCCATAAGGCGTATGGAGAGGCCGGTGCGGACGTGGTCTACACGGGCACCTTCGGAGCAAACCGCTATAAGCTTGCCCAATATGGAAACGCCCATCGCGTCCGGGAAATCAACCGGGAGCTGGCCGGGATCGCCAGGCGCGCCGTCGGCCCCGGGGTCCTTCTCGCCGGCGATATCAGTTCAACCGGCCATTTTGTGGAGCCATTCGGCGATCTCCCCTTTGAAGAGGCGGTCGCCGCCTTTTCGGAACAGATCCTGGGCCTGGCGGAGGGCGGAGTCGACCTTTTCATCATTGAAACCATGATGGACATTCAGGAAGCGCGCGCCGCACTCCTGGCCGTCAAGGAGACCTGTCCGGCCTTTACGATGGTTACCCTGACCTATGAAAACGGGGGCCGCACCCTCAACGGCACCGATCCGGTCTCCGCCCTGATCACCCTGCAGAGCCTTGGGGCCGATGCCGTGGGCTGCAACTGCTCCACCGGACCGGAAGACATGCTCCCCTTGATCGAGGCCATGAAACCTTACGCAACGGTACCCCTGGCGGCCAAGCCCAACGCGGGTCTCCCCCGGCTCGAAGGGGAAGACGCCTTCTTCGATATGGACGCCGCAACCTTCGCCGGTCACGGCCCGGCCTTCGCCGCCGCGGGCGTCAATCTGCTCGGCGGCTGCTGCGGGACGACACCCGATCATATCCAGCGACTGGCCGAATCGCTGAAATCCACCCAGCCCCGTCCCCCGGTTCGCAAAGCTTTGAGCGCCGTGAGCTCAGCCCGGAGATACCGGCTCCTGGAGAGCGGCACGCCCCTGGTCATCGTCGGCGAACGCCTTAACCCTACAGGGAAGAAAGCCCTGCAACAGGAGCTCCTCGCAGGCCGTATGTCCCTGGTCCGGCAGATGACCCGCGAGCAGGAGCAGCTGGGGGCCGATCTGCTGGATGTCAACGTCGGCGTTCCCGGCATCGATGAAGAAAAAACAATCCGGAACGTCCTCGCCCTGCTGTCCATGGCGACGGAGCTGCCGCTGGTCATCGATTCGGCAAGGGTGGAAATCGTGGAGACGGCACTGCGCCTTTACCCGGGACGGGCCCTGATCAATTCCATCTCCGGGGAAAAGGAAAAAATGCAGCGCCTCCTGCCCCTGGCCGCCCATTACGGAGCCATGTTCATCCTCCTGCCCCTGGCCGACGGAGAAGTACCCGAAAGCGCCGACCGGCGGATCGCCATCGTCCGGGACGTCTACAGAAAGGCGCGGTGCCTGGGTTTTTCAAAGGAGGACATGGTCGTCGACGGCCTGGTCATGACGGCCGCCACCAATGCCAATGCGCCGGTGGAGACGCTCAAGACCATCGCCTGGGTGACCAGCCGCTTCAAAGCCAAGACCATCCTTGGCATCTCCAATGTGTCGTTCGGCCTGCCGGAGCGCAAATGGCTCAACGCCTCTTTCCTGGCCATGGCTCAGCTGTCCGGACTGACGATGGCCATCGCCAATCCGTCCATGGAAGAACTCATGTCCATCAAGCGGGCCGCCGATGTCCTGACAGGCGTGGACGCCCAGGCCGCACGCTATATCGCCCATTCCGCCAGGGCGGCGGAAGTCCGGGAACCGGAACCCTCGACGGCTCCAACGCCCCGGACACCGGAGGAAAAGCTCCGGACAGCCGTTCTGGACGGCAACCGCGACGACATCGCGGATCTGGCGGAAACGGCCCTCACCGCAGGCTTGGAAGCCCGAAGCATCGTCGATGACCTGCTCATTCCGGCCATTGTCGAGGTGGGAGACCTTTTTGACCGGAAGATTTATTTCCTGCCCCAACTGATCGCCAGCGCCGAGGCGATGAAGAAGGCCCTGGAGGTCCTGGAGCCGAGGCTGCAGGGAAGCGGAACGTCTGCAGGGTCCAAGGGAACGATCGTCATGGCCACGGTTCAGGGCGACATCCATGATATCGGGAAAAACATCGTCGTCCTGATGCTTAAAAATCACGGATACCAGGTTCTCGATCTCGGCAAGGACGTTTCCACGGAAAGGCTCCTGGAGACGATCCGGACAAAAACCCCGGATGTCGTGGGACTGTCCGCCCTGATGACCACCACCATGGGCTCCATGAAAACGGCCATCGAGCAGGCAAGAAAGGAAGGGCTGACCTGCCCCTTTCTCATCGGAGGGGCCGTGGTCACCCGCTCATATGCGGAGAACATCGGAGCGGCGTACGCCAGGGACGGCGTCGAGGCGGTCCGGGTTGTCGAGCGGCTCCTGAAGAATGCAAAGCAGGAGATTTTGACATAGGGCCGGGTCGGACCGGTTTCTTCAACCAAGGACAACACGGCACAAATCTGCCGGGAGAGGAAGACATGAGCACACCGGAAGCCAGAAAACAGCGCCTCATTGAAATCATTCTGGAAAAATCTTTCAAGTACAGCGACGATCCCCCCTTTACCCTGGCCTCCGGGAGAAAGAGCGCGTATTACTTCAACTGCAAACCCACGACGCTCAACCCGGAGGGCATGAACCTCATCGGCAGTCTGCTGGCGGATATGCTGACTGATGCGAAGGTCACCGCTGCCGGAGGGCTGACCCTGGGAGCCGATCCCCTGGCCGCCGCCCTGGCCGTCATTTCCCACCAGAGGGGAAAGCCCATCAAGGCCTTCATCGTCCGCAAGGATGCCAAGGGGCACGGGACGAAGAGCGCCCTGGAAGGGGATGTTCAAGAGGGAGAACGGGTTGTCATTCTCGACGACGTGATCACGACGGGGGGCTCCACCATCACCGCCATCGAGCGCGCCCGCGAGGCCGGACTGGTCGTCGAGCGGGTCATTGCCCTGATTGACCGCGAGGAAGGAGGCCGCGCCAACATCGAAGCCCTTGTTCCCCGGGTCGATGCGGTCCTGACCCGCACAGAAATCATGGAACAGTATTCAGGAAAATCATCCGTCTCCTGAGCCGGTTCAGCCCCGGTCGGCCGCAGGCGACTTTTCAAGAAGACACTCGGTCCATCGTAAGAGATGGTTCCACCTTCTTTGCAGACAGGAAGTTCTTATTGAAATTCAAAAAAACCACGGGCATTCTCTGCCTGCTTGTTGCCATGGTGTTTGTCCTCACCGGATCGGATCCGGTCAGGTCGGAAAAAACAGGGTATATCGCTGCCGCCCGCTTCACCGGCCTTCCGGTGAAACCAGGCGTGCCTCCCGGGTGGATTCTCGACAAAACAGCCGGGCGCCCGGCCCTCGGTCTCAGGAAGAACGGGGATGCGGTCTTTCTTCATCTCGTCAGCGAAGGACATTCCTCATTCGGCATTAAGAAGGAAGTTCAGGTTGATATCCGCCAATACCCCTACCTGACCTGGCGCTGGAGGGCAAAGCGGCTCCCGAAAGGCGGTGACGTCCGGCAAGGCAGCCGAGATGACCAGGCCCTTCAACTTTACATCGCTTTTCAGCCCCTGGGATTTCCGGCAAAACTCACAACACCCGTTATCGGCTATATCTGGGACAATGAAGCCCCGAAGGGCTGGATGGGCAAAAGTCCCAAGATCGGCGCAGACAAGGTTCGCTATATCGTAAGCCGCAATGGAACCGACGCGCTGGGTACGTGGTATACAGAAAAACGCAATATCTATGAAGATTACCAACACCTTTTCAGGGACATCGCGGCAGAAAAACCCATGGGACTGACCCGGGGGATCGGCCTGTACATTGATTCTCAGGACACGAGAAGCCGCGCAGAGGGAGAGATCGGGGAAATCTATTTTTCAAAACGCTGAGTGTTTTTACAGGCGAGTGATAGCCGGGGCCTTTTCAGAGAATCGACATCGGCTTTGAAAAGGGATTTGGGGAAGCCGGAAAAAGGCGGCCGGGGGATCTTCCCGTCCGGCGGAAAGAGAAAAGACGTTGCGGAAGGGAAAATCATCGGCAGAACGGAACGGCAGGGGAACAACCCCGGCAAAATACAAGCTGGTTCTGGAATATGACGGAACGGGATACAGCGGCTGGCAGATGCAGAAAAATGCGCGGAGCATCCAGGAAACCTTAATTCGCGCTGCCGAAAAGATCCTCGGAACCCGCGTCGACATACAGGGTGCAGGCCGAACGGACGCCGGTGTTCATGCTCTCGCCCAGGTCGCTCATCTGGAAACCGCCCGGAAAATGCCTCCAAGGAAGCTCCTGGAAAATCTCAACGACGCCCTTCCTTCCAGCATCAACATCCTGCAGGTTGAGGAGGCCGGCCCCCTTTTCCATGCCCGGCACTCCGCCCAACTCCGGAGCTACCTTTACGTTCTTTCCGGTCATCGCACCGCCTTCGGAAAGCGCTACGTCTGGTGGATCCGGGATCATCTGGACCTGAAGAAGATGCAGGCCACAAGCCAACTTTTTACCGGATTCCAGGATTTCGCATCCTTTGCCGACAAGCGTCTCGACCGGCAGACGTCCACGCAGGTCAAAATCCATGCCCTGGAGCTGCAGGCGCTGGGAGACCTCGTCTTCTTCCGGGTGACCGGTTCCCATTTTCTCTGGAAAATGGTCCGTCGGATGGTTGGCGTTCTGGTGGAGGTGGGGCGGGGGAATCTTTCCCTCCAGGATGTCCGGCAGATGCTGCAAAGCCCATCGGATGAACCGGCCCGTTTGACGGCGCCGCCCTCCGGCCTTTTTCTGGAACAGATCTTCTACGAGGGGGACACCCCGAAACCTCTTGCTCTCCCATTGACGCCCTGGTTTGCCATCGGTCGCCGTCCGTCAAGGGGATCCGACGATGTCTCATCCCCCGGTTAGGCCGGATTTCAAGGCGCCCGGAACAAGGGGCAAGACGAACGGCAGGAGGCGATGGGGAGCTGTTTCCCGGTTTTAGTCCCCTGTTCGTTCAGCAGAACATCCGGACGAATTTTTCAAACAGTTCGGGCTGAAAATGGCCGAGCATCTCCTCCTTCATCACTTTCAGCGCAGGAAAAGGTGCGATGGGCTTCTTGTAGGAACGCCCCGAGGTCAGAGCGTCGTACACGTCGGCAATGGAGCAGATCCGCGCGTAAACATGGATCTTGTCCTCCCGCAGTGCCGCCGGATACCCGCTCCCGTCAGCCCGCTCATGATGCTCCAGGACCACGAGCTTGCATTCCTCGCTCAGTTCATGCGCTTCATTGAGAATATCAAACCCATAAACCGGGTGGTTCATCATCTGCCGCATCTCCTCGTCCGTCAGTTTGCCCGGTTTGTTGATGTAGCTGGAGTCGATGCGGACCTTGCCGAGGTCGTGAAGAAAAAAGGCCGCACCGAGCTCACGCATATTGTGGTCGCTCGACCGGCCGAAAACGGCCTTGCACAGGGAAACCGACAGCATGCCGACATTGACGGAATGGGTGTACGTGTAATAGTCGTGGGAGGTAATCTCAAGAAGATGCTTCAGCAGATCCTCTTCCGAAGTCATCAGGTCGACCACATCATAGATGGCCCCTTTTGCCGTGTGGATGTTTTCCGCCGTCGGGCTCTCCAGGAGACGCTCCATCAGGATGAGACAGGATTTTCGCACAATGCCGGCCTTTTCCCGGGGGGAAATCCGGGAATTGCCGATCGCCTCCTTCAGTTCGGCAGGGATCAGGGGTCCGTCATTCCAGGCCGGCTGGCCGGATACGACCTTTTCCGGATGTTCAGGGAACTCAGGCTCCTCCGCTGCGACTGGTGCGGGCGGTTGCACCTCACACAAAGCCATATCCACGACAACTTCGTCAATGCCCGCGTTAAGAATGCGCAGGATGTCCCCTTCGGAAGAAAGGACAAAGGAGTTTCTGAAAAAAGGATGCTGATGCCAGGGCATATCGAGAATGACGTGCATCCCGACCTTCAGATCCCGTGCTCTTACCCGCTTGCGCATCTTTTTCCCTGGAGTCGGGTTTCAGTGTGTCGTTTCATTCCGCTCCGCATCATCCCCATGGACTCATCGGCCCTGCTTCCAGCGGCCCTGGCACCTGTATGCCGTGGCGACGCGACTTCGTTCCCTCGTGCTGCCTTCCGAAAAGACAAACCGGCGTCAGCCTTCGGCGTAAAGAGTTTTTCCCAGTTCGCTGCCATAAAGACTGGCCTTGTCCGAAGGCAGAAGATTGGCGGACTGCAGTTCCTCCCCGGATTGCCAGTCGGCTCTGCTCAGGGATAGGATCTCCTGGTCGGACAGAATCAGGAACATCGCCCGATTGGTCTGTTTTGCCTTTTTAAAACGCCAACGGTAAAGCCTTTTCAAGCGTTCCTGCTGCCCCTTCGTCAGGGTGTCAAACCCTTTGATTTTCCGATGTCCAAGCATATCAAGGGTCTTTTCCCGCCAACTGACGGCCGTCATCCCGTCAAACGCCTTCTGGGCCTGATCCCTCATGCCCTGCCGGCAAAGTTTCTCATCCAGCTGCCGGTACAGATCAGCCAGAAAAATGGTATCCTGAACCGCATACTTCAATTGACTTTCCGAAAGGGGCCGTATTTCCCATTTCGACCGCTGCATTTCCTTTGATTTTTTGATTTCAACGCCCAGGTAATGCCCCACGATATGCGACAGGGCCAGATACCGGCAGCCCAGGATATGGGCCGCACGCTGGGTATCAAACAGGTTATTGAATTCGAAGCCGTAATCCCGCTTTAAAATCCGGATGTCGTTATCACCGGCATGCGTAATCTTGAGCAGACGGGGGTTGGCCAAATACGGCCGAAGGAACGAAAGGTCAATTCCGTTGAGAGGATCAAGGACATAGGTCCGTTTTGCCGCCCGGATCTGAACCAGGCAGAGTTTCTCCCGGAAATAGTGGAGGGAATCATATTCCGTATCCAGGGCGATCAGCGACGATTGGTCCATATCGGCCATCGCTTCTGCCACCTTGGCGACGCTGTCTACCCAAAGCCAGGAATCCCCCTTCATAACCCAACAACCCCTTGTCTTTTCAACGCCCGTGCCATCCAGAATCCTTTGTCCATCTCGAAATCGGCTGAAGTTTATTGACTATAAAACACAATTAACCAAAAAGTGCAATAAAATCATAAACTACTGCAGAGGAAAAAGCACAAAAAAAATGTGGATATTTTTTCCGAAGTATAATAACCATAAACCTTTCATTTTTAATAGAATTCTTGGAAAGAGAAGGTGTGTTTATGAGACTGGATATTGCCAAAGGCGGGACCGGCTTGGTTTATGAAATCCGCAATATCGTCAACGTAGCCAACCGGCTGAAGGAATACGGAATAGAAGTCATCTGGGAAAATATCGGTGATCCTATCCAGAAGGGGGAACAGATTCCTGAATGGATGAAGCAAACCCTCACGGAAATCATGCAGGACGACCTTTCCTACGGTTACTCGCCGACAAAAGGCATGCTTGAAACCCGCAGGTTTCTGGCCGAGCGGACCAATCAGCGCGGGAAAATACAGATCACTCCGGAAGACATCATTTTCTTCAACGGACTGGGTGATGCGATCGCCCGCTCCTACAGCGCCATCCGGGTTGACGCCCGGATCATCATGCCGGAGCCCACCTACTCCACCCATTTTCTGGCTGAGGTGCTCCATGCATCCTTTCCGCCCAACACCTACCGGATGAATCCCTACCAGCACTGGCATCCGGACATCAAGGAACTGGAACAGAAGGTCAAAAGCTACCGGTCCATTGTGGGAATCCTCGTGATCAACCCCGATAATCCCACCGGGTTCGTCTATCCGGAAGAGGCCCTCCGGGAGATTGTGGAGATCGCCAGAAAATACGACCTCTTTCTCATTGTCGATGAGACGTACCACAACATCGTTTATAACGGCAAGGAAACCGTCCCTCTGTCGGACATCATCGGGGATGTTCCGGGTGTCAGCCTGAAGGGAATTTCAAAGGAATTTCCCTGGCCCGGATCCCGGTGCGGCTGGATGGAAATCTACAATGCGGACAAGGATGAACGTTTCGCCAGTTATATGGGGGCCATTCTGGATCAGAAGATGTCTGAAGTCTGCTCCACCACGCTCCCCCAGATTTCGATCCCCAAAATCATGACGCACCCGGAATACCAGGGATATCTGAACCAGCGGCTCCGCCATTACGAGCGGTTTTCCAATCTGGCATACGAGCTGTTGAAGGATGTTCCCTACATCATGGTCAATAAGCCCAACGGAGCCTTTTATCTCACGGTCGTTTTCAATGAGGCGGTTCTGAACGGCCGGCAGAAGCTCAAGATCGAAAATCCGGACATTCGCCGGTTCATTGAAACGATGGTGTCCGAATCCACTGAATTCGACAAGCGCTTTGTCTACTATCTCCTGGGAGCGACCGGGATCTGCGTGGTGCCTTTGACGTCCTTCTTTACCGCCCTTCCCGGCTTCCGGATGACCCTGTTGAGCCAGGACGAGGCCCAGTTCGAATATACCGTCCGAACGGTTGCCCAGAAGGTTGTGGAATACATCGAGTCGATAAAACTGGGCTAGACGGGGGCTGCACGTTTATTTGAAAGGATTGAGGGGCGGCGGCTGAAAGGGGCCTGGACAGGCTGGGGCATGCAGCTGAGCAGCGCGAGCCGTCAAGGCATGCTGGATAGCGGCGGATTGGGATAAAGGCGGGAAAAGGATTGGAAGCGTGAGGGCAGGATCCCAGCTCGATGTCGTTCTGGAAAGTGATATATACAAGGAGCAGGTTGTCGCGAGAAAAGCGATGGTCTATGACGTTCAGGACCAGCGGATCATCATCTCCCAGACATCCCCTCCCCTCTATCGAAGGCATATCGGCGTTCGCGTCAACGCCAGCTATCTTCTCAAGGTCGGAGCCCCGGAAAGCAGGCCGGCCATCCGAATGGGGATCCCTGCCACCATCGTGGAATACCAGGAGGCCTATCCCCTCTCTTCATCAAACGTCGTACCTGCCTTCGTTCTGAAACAGACGGGCGAACCGGCGGAAATCAACCTTCGGACCCACTACCGGGTGCGGCCGCCATCCAGCAGTGATCTCCTCCTCCTTGTCAACGGAGAGCGAGTGAACCTGATCAATCTCTCCCTGGGCGGCATACAGTACAGCCATCGGCGGGGGAATCCACCCACGGAATATGGAAATGTCACCCTGACACTCCAGTCCGGCGGCAGGGTATTCAAAACGGATGGGAAGGTCGTCCGGATCAGCTCTCCCGTTGCAGCGGCCGTCCATGCCCAGGAGATGGAATACGTCACGGTCAGATTCCTGGGAAACAATCGCGACCTGGAATTCTTTCTCGGGAAAAAGATCCTGATGTTTGAACGGCAATTGATTTCAGAGGGCAAGATCGTCGATTGAAACCTTTGCATGCACAACTCAAAAAGTAAGTTTTGAAATTTCTGGTAAAAAAAGCACTTATAAAATGAACTACCCCGCAACAAGGCTACGGGGCATCCAAAACTGCAAGGAACGAAGCAAGCTTCGGGGAATATGACCCGGAGAGATTCAACGGGTGAAGCTTGTTTTCTTTTGACCACGAACACATCGTCAATTTCCAGCTCACAGATAAGAGGTTGCCAGACAAATGAGATGGAGGATATGAGAAGATGCATTGCCCTGTCCATATTCAGTGATGGTTGCACCTGCACGGGCCTGGCTGACGGCGGCGATAATCTTCTCATAGTCCACACCGACCACTTGATTCCAGCCAGCCTCGACCGTTTCCAGCCATTCCGTTTCATCCCTCAAAGTGATGCATGGCACGCCGTGAAAATATGCCTCCTTCTGCACACCTCCGGAATCGGTAAGGATACAGCAAGCATTTCTCTCAAGTTGCACCATGTCGAGGAAAGAAACAGGATTGATTAATGTTATATTGTTGACCTTGGTTTGAAGATCATAGGCATCAAGCTTTGCCCTGGTGCGAGGATGAATCGGCAACACAACCTTGGTACCGATTTTGTCAAAGGCAGCAAAAATGCGTTGCAGGTGGATTGGATCATCGGTATTTTCGGCGCGGTGCACGGTTGCCAGATGGTATTGCTTGGGAACCAGATTGAGGTCGTGAAGAATGGTAGAGTTATGTGCGGCAATCTCTCCAAACATCAGTGCCGCATCAAACATGACATCACCCACATGGTAGACACCGCTGACAATTCCTTCTTTTTTCAGATTGCCTGCCGCTGTATGGGTTGGACAGAACAGGAGGGTTGAAACATGATCGGTTAGAATACGGTTAATCTCCTCCGGCATGCCTTTGTTGAATGATCGGAGCCCCGCTTCCACATGGACCACCGGAACATGAAGCTTTACGGCCGCCAGAGCGCCCGCAAGAGTTGAATTGGTGTCGCCGTAAACCAGCACCCAATCAGGTTTTCGATTTACAATCTCCTTTTCAATCTGGATCAACATCCTCCCCGTCATCTCACCATGCATACCCGTACCTGCATGGAGGTTGACCACAGGCTCAGGAATCTCCATCTGCCGGAAAAAGATTTCACTCATGTTGATATCATAATGCTGACCGGTATGAAGAATCTCTTCCGTGATGCTCGGGCTCTTAGCTTGACGGTTATACTCAACAATGGCACGGCTGACCATAGCGGCCTTGATGAATTGAGGTCTTGCTCCAACAACAGTTAAAATTTTTATCATGTCAATGCGGTCCCAAAATTAAAGCCTTGCAAGCCAGCAGCAGTGGGATATTCGTTCTTTTCATCCTCAGGTGCTGCCCGGCGATGGCACATTAAAAAGAAAAGAAGGCCTCGATCCCAAGGAAATGGTTATTCCGGCTGTCATCCTCTTCATAGTCGACGTGATCGACCTTTTCATAGGCGTAAGACAGCCGGATGTCTGAATGATCGTTGAGCCGGTAACCCACCTCTCCAAAAAACTGATTTTTGGTCTGCGTATGGTCCCTGGTCTGAATGCCGCTCCTTTCCCGATCGAAACCCAGTTTGTAATAGAATTTCTCAAAATCCTGAGACCACTCGATGAAGAGGTCATCGGCGTCGCTGCCGGCGTGATGCCCAAATACGCTGTCTTTGTAATACATGGGATAGTACGGGTGATTATACCAACTTCCCGGGACACTGCTGGGAGACATCCTGGCATATTCTACGTGAAGTGCGGTCCTTTCAAGATCAAAGAGCTTGTAAAGCGCCAGACCGGTGACATAAGCCCTTCTGTCCGGCGGTAACCCGGTATCCTCGCCGCCCCATTCAACGTACAACTTCAGGCCGTCAGCCAGGAGCAGATACTTTTTGACGTTCGGTATGGTGAGGGCCGCGTCAACGGAAAACTCCTGGTTGCTGTCCGTCTTCTTGTTGTCTTGATTTTCGTTCCCGTAAAGGATGTTGAACACGTCGTTCAAGCTCAGGTCACGCCGCCCCTTACCGCTGAACATGACCAGATGGGACGCACCGAGTTCCAGACAGGGATGAGGTTTGAAGCCAAGACGCCCGCCGTACAGAAAGGGATTTTTCAACTGCTCTCCTTCCCGGTCATCCTTGAGTTCTGAAAAAATCAGGTTGAACTGGACAGGCCCCAGGTAGGAAAAAATCCACGGCAGCAGGACCGGCTCCGGGTTGGATAATTTCACCATGTCAAAAGGATGGGCATTGTTGGACATGAGCAATGCACCGTGATAGGCAGGCCCCCACCAGAGGGAATCTCTTCCAACAAGCAGTTCAACATTGGAAAGAGTCAGCTTTCCATATCCCTTATGTAGACGAACGTCGAAATTGCTGCTTTCGTCATCGGACCAGCCATTGGGCGGCGCAGAGGAGGGATTCGGATTCGGCTGAATACTGTGGAAGCCGGACTTCTGATTGTACAGGACCATGGGCTGCACAAAGAAGGAAAAGGCGCGCCAGAGTCTGGCCTGAGATTGAAACTGGATCATCGCGTTGTGGCCGTCGCTGTAGTGCAGCCCCTCCTGGTTGTATACGGAGAACGGACCGTCCAGGTACCGGTAGGAAAGGGAAAAGGTTTCCACGGGCTTCAGAAAGGTGTTGTTCCTGTGATCCGGAAAACGCGCCTCCTCGACATCCCCCTGGAAAAGCTTTGCATAATGCCCCGCAATACGTCTGCATGTTGGAGAGGCCGATTTTTTTGCATCGCATCTGTCCAGCGCCGCAGCGATCTGGCTGCCCACCTCGCTGCCGGCAAAGGGGCGGAAGGAATTCAACTGGCTTTCGATGAGGCCCTCCGCCGCCCAGAATTCCATATCGGAATAGAGATCGCGCTCCAGCGAAACATTGACCGAAGAGGCGGCGCAAACCGGGGAAGACGATATCAATGTGAACAGCAGTGCGAGCAGGACAATCGCCGCACCCATTGGAAATGTTTTGTGATTGGACATGTTATCTGCTCTCTCAATTCCTGACCGCTCGTCCGGCCAGAATAGCTTGTTTACGCTCCCTAGAAGACCTTGACGACAACCCCGGCCGTGACGGCCAGCTGCATGAGAATGGCCGTTATGTCACGAAATTCCCGCAGCCAGGCAATCCGCTCGGTCTGCTCCGGCACCACGATCTGGTCTCCAGGCTCAATCCCCCCGACGTTGCCATGCTGCCAGCGTGATTTCATGTCGTTCCAGTACAGGAAGCCGCTGTCCACCTTCCGGGCGCTTCCATCCACCTTCAGGACATAGACATTTTTCTTGTCGGCATATTGTGAGTATCCCCCTGTCATGGCGATGTAATCCTCGTAACCATTTCTGCTTTCATAGACGAAGCTTCCGTTCGTCATTACCGAGCCGACAACCGTCACCACTTTGTTGACCTCGGGGATGAAGAGGCTGTCCCCGTCCTCTAGTTCAATGTCATACTCACTTCCCTGCAGCTGCATCAGATCCGCGCGGATTGTCATCCGCCCCGTCGCCTTCAGCTCTTTCAAAGACTGGACAAACTTGCGCTTCTGCTCAAATTCAGCCTGTTTAGCCTGAACTTCCGCGGTTGAAAGGGCCGTGGCGACTTCTTTCGATCCTCCGGTCAGCAGATCCCGTTCCAGGCGCGACGTCAAATCCTGAAGCCCCTTCTGTTGAAGCTCCCGGACTCGATCCCGC
>MVRU01000042.1 GCA_002067745.1 Syntrophus sp. PtaU1.Bin005 | reverse complement strand
CATCAGACATTAAGGAGGATGAAATTTCTATGGGAAGAATTATCGGAATCGATCTGGGAACGACCAACTCGTGCGTTTCCGTCATGGAAGGGGGAGACCCTGTCGTCATCGCCAACCAGGAGGGCAATCGAACGACGCCGTCCGTCGTGGCCTTTTCGGAAAGCGGCGAACGGCTGGTCGGGCAGGTTGCCAAGCGGCAGGCCGTGACCAATTCGGAAAACACCGTTTACGCGATTAAAAGGCTCATCGGCCGGAAATATAGTTCCAAGGAAGTTCAATATGACAAGAGCATCAGCCCCTTCAAAATCACCGAGGCGTCCAATGGAGATGCGCAGGTTGAGGTGAGGGGAAGGGCCTACAGCCCCGCTGAGATCTCATCGATGATCCTGGTCAAAATGAAGCAGACCGCAGAGGATTATCTGGGGGAAAAGATCACGGACGCCGTCATTACCGTTCCGGCGTATTTTAATGACTCCCAGCGTCAGGCCACGAAGGACGCTGGAAAAATCGCCGGCTTGAATGTTCTCCGGATCATCAACGAGCCGACGGCGGCGGCCCTGGCATACGGACTGGACAAGAAAAAGGACGAAAAGATTGCCGTCTTCGACCTGGGTGGAGGCACCTTCGACATCTCCATCCTCGAGTTGGGCGAAGGGGTCTTCGAGGTCAAATCCACCAACGGAGACACCCATCTGGGCGGGGAGGATTTCGATCAGCGGATCATTGATTATCTGGTCAATGAATTCAAGAAAGACCAGGGAATCGACCTCCGCAGCGACAAGATGGCCCTGCAGCGCCTCAAGGAAGCGGCGGAGAAGGCGAAAATGGAACTGTCCTCGGCCATGGAAACGGACATCAATCTGCCCTTCGTCACCGCCGACGCCTCAGGGCCCAAGCATATGAACATCAAGCTGACGCGGGCCAGAATGGAGGCGCTCGTGGAAGAGCTGATCGACCGGCTTGAGGGACCCTGCCGGACGGCGCTGAAGGATGCCGGCCTGGCGGCGAAGGATATCGATGAAGTCATCCTTGTCGGAGGCATGACCCGGATGCCGAGGGTTCAGCAGAAGGTAAAGGAAATTTTCGACAAGGAGCCCAACAGGGGGGTCAATCCCGATGAAGTCGTGGCCGTCGGTGCCGCCATTCAGGGCGGCGTTCTGGCCGGTGAAGTCAAGGATGTCCTGCTCCTCGATGTGACGCCTCTGTCTCTGGGCATTGAAACTCTCGGCGGCGTCATGACCAAGCTCATCGATAAGAACACGACCATCCCGACCCGGAAGAGCCAGATTTTTTCCACCGCGGCGGACAATCAGCCTGCTGTGAGCATTCATGTCCTTCAGGGAGAACGCTCCATGGCGTCGGATAACCGGACCCTGGGTCGGTTCGATCTCGTCGGGATCCCATCCGCGCCCCGCGGAATTCCGCAGATCGAGGTGACGTTCGACATTGACGCCAACGGAATCGTCCATGTCTCCGCGAAGGATCTGGGAACTGGGAAGGAACAGAGCATCAAGATAACGGCGTCAAGCGGCCTTTCCGAGTCCGAGATCGAGAAGCTCGTCCGGGAAGCCGAGGCCCATGGGGAAGAGGACCGCAAAAAGAAGGATCTCGTGGAAGCGAGAAACTCGGCGGATGCCATGGCCTATGGTGTCGAGAAAAACATCAAGGAGTTCGGCGACAAGGTTGATGCCGCGGAAAAGGCCCGCATTGAAGAGGCGATTGCGAAGGTCCGGAAAGCCGTGGAAGGCGATGACCTCGAGGCCATCAGGTCCGCCCAGGAAGAGTTGACGACGGCGTCCCACAAGCTGGCCGAGGCGATGTACGCAAAAACCGCCCAGCAGCCCGGTGGAGGCCCTCAGCCCGGGGCGGGTCCCGGTGCCGGAGCCCAGGAGGCGGGCAGAAAGGACGATGACGTCGTGGACGCCGATTTCGAAGAGGTAAAATAAACCGGGGTTGATAAAACCCGGCGGATGCCTGGATGTCAGGAGACCTGATGTCCGGGCATCTTTGTTTGTGCGGAAGAAGGGAGGAGAGCAATGAGGTACCTGCTGACCAATGACGACGGGATCTATGCCAGGGGGCTGAGCGCCCTGTACCGGGAACTGTCGAAGGAGGCCGACTGCCTGATCGTGGCGCCGGAAGTGGAGCAGAGCGCTGTCGGGCATGCCATCACGCTCAATCGCCCCCTCATGATAAGGCGCACGAACAAGGACGGAAGCTTTCTGGGATACGCCGTCTCCGGGACGCCGGCGGACTGCGTCAAGATCGGGATCAAGGAGCTTTCGGAAAAGCCCGTGGATCTCGTCGTTTCGGGGATCAACATCGGCTCCAACGTCGGAATCAATGTCATCTATTCCGGAACGGTTTCCGCGGCGACGGAGGGGGCGATCCTGGGGGTTCCCTCCATGGCCGTCTCGCTGGGCACGCTGCGCAATGCCGATTATACCGTTGCCGCCGACTTTGCCCGGATGATGTCCCGCTTCATGATCAAATATTTCGCCGGAAAAAGCGTCGCCCTGAACATCAATGTGCCGCCCCTGCCGAGAAGCGAGATCAAGGGGATCGCGGTAACGCGGCAGGGAAAGGCGCGCCTCATCGAATGTTTCGACAAGCGGGTCGATCCCCGTGAACGGCTTTATTACTGGCTGGCGGGTGAAACGCAGCTTTCGGAGCAGGAGGAGCCCGATTCCGACGGAAGCGCCCTGAGCCGGGGGATGATTTCCATTACCCCGATCCATAACGATATGACGCGCCATGATGCCATCGGCGGCTTGAAGGAGCTCCTGGGGCAGGAAAGCACCCTCTTTACGTCAACGAAATGTGAATGCTCTGACTAGAGGGTTCTTCAGCGGGCGGCAATGACGGGTATCGGGCTCTCCTGGAAAAGGCGGCGGCCCGGCTGATCCACTCCCGTCAGGGCCAGGACCAGCAATTCGATGGATCCTTCCCGGACAAACTGCAGAGCCGTTTCGTCCACCGGCCCCAGCAGGGCGACGGTCACCCAGTCGATGGGAGTATCCTGGTCGTTCTGTTCGAAATAATCCTCCAGCGTTCTGCTCAGGTCGGCAATCCGGCTCTGGTCTTCCGAAATGAGGAGAATCGTCAGGGGCCACACGGCGCTGCGGGAGAGGGCGACGGCCAGGTCCAGGGCGCGGTCCGATTCCCCGCTGCCGTCATAGACCAGCCCCATGCTTTCAATTTCCAGAAACTGGGGGGGGATGACCATCAGAGAGGCCGGGGTGGGGCGTGTCGCGAGTTCAGAAAAGGAAACGGCGTCATTTTGGCCGTTGTCCAGGCCCTTCCGGTGCACGAGCAGGAGGCTGCCCTCCCCGTTGCCCGTAGCCGCATAGATCGAGTCTGCGGAAAGGTCGGGAATTTTCTTCAGGCTTGGTGAAATTCCGGAAAGATTGCAGTCCTTCTGAAAGCTGCGGACGAGGATCTCCTCGGTGGGAGAATCTTCCAGGGCTTTGCCCGCGTACAATCCGACCAGGGGAACATTCAATCTTTTGGCGGCATAAACCCCGTAGGCGACAGCCCTTGAACTGAGC
This sequence comes from Syntrophus sp. PtaU1.Bin005, assembly GCA_002067745.1. Taxonomy (GTDB): domain Bacteria; phylum Desulfobacterota; class Syntrophia; order Syntrophales; family Syntrophaceae; genus Syntrophus; species Syntrophus buswellii. The sequence continues at coordinate 17,848 of MVRU01000042.1, read as the reverse complement.
GTCAGCCCGCTCAGAGGAACCAGAATGGATTGGACGGCGGTACGGCTCATGACTTTCCGCTCTCCTTTTTCATCGTTTTTCGGTCTTCCTTGGTTCCATTTACCAGAAGAGGCCGGATCCTTCAACGCCTTTTCCCGCTGTTCGGGACGGCCATACGCTGAAAAAAATGTCATCCAGGATGTGGGACGAAATCTCGATGTTTGAACGCCTTGAGGAAATCAATACACCGCCGGATCCATTCCAGTTTTATACGGCCGCCGATCTGTGGACGGATGAACACACCTCTGAGCAGATGCTCAAGTTTCACCTGGACCGGGAAATGGATGTCGCATCCCGCAACCATGCCTTCATCGACCGGTCCGCAGATTGGATTGCCTCCCATTTCGACATCGGGGCCGGAAAGAAGATAGCCGACTTCGGCTGCGGCCCCGGATTGTATGCCGTGAGGCTGGCTCGAAGGCAGGCCGCCGTGACCGGCATCGACTTCTCGCAGAGATCCATTCGCTATGCCCGGGAAGCGGCCACCAGTGAAGGGCTGCCCATTCATTACGTAAACAGGAACTACCTGGATTTTGAAACGGACGATCGCTTTGATCTCATCGTGATGATCATGTGCGATTTCTGTGCATTGAGCCCCGCACAGAGAAAAACGATCCTGTCCCGGTTCCATGGGCTTCTCGAACTCTCCGGTTCCGTGCTCCTCGATGTGTATTCCCCGGTGGCCTTCGACGAACGGGAGGAGAAGACGGAGTATGGACCCGGTCTCCTCAACGGCTTCTGGTCTCCCGGCAGTTATTACGGTTTTCTCAATACGTTCAAGTATGAAAAGGAAAAGGTGGTTCTCGATAAGTACACGATCATCGAGGCCGGCGGTACGCGGACGATCTACAACTGGCTGCAGTATTTCAGCCCCGAGGACCTGGAAAGGGAGCTTGCGGCGTGCGGGTTTGCCGTCGAAGGCTATTATTCCGATGTGGCGGGGACGCCTTTTTCAGCGCACAGCAGGGAATTTGCCGTCGTTGCAGGAAAGCGGCCGTGATCACGGAACAGGAGTCCGTCTAGATAGGCCGGATTTATCGTTGACAAAAAAATCCAGGCCTCCTACATTCATATCATTTAAGAATCAGAATGTTCAGAACGTCTTGTACCGTGTTTTTTCCCGTCCTCACGGAAGGAAGACGGGCCTGCGGCAGGGAAAGGCGACGTTTCGAGTCGGTGATCTCTGATCCATCTTGAAAACGGTTGTGACTGGAACCAAAGGAGGGGAGACGATGAAAAACCGGATCAATTTCGAGGAAGATACGGCGCGCTCCAGGCGCCTGGCAGATGTGGCCCGGCAGAAGGAGCCGGCGGAAACCCTTATTCAGAATGGAACGCTTTTCAATGCCTTTACCGGCGAGTTCCTTCCGGGGCAGTCCCTGTGGATTGCCGGGGGAAGAATCGCCTACGCGGGGCCTGATTCGGACTGTGTCCGGGATGACCGGACCGAGGTGATCGATGCCGAAGGAATGACCCTCCTTCCCGGACTGATTGACGGCCACACCCACATCCTGATGCGTTCCGGCCTCGAGGAATTCATCCGCCATGTACTTCCCGGCGGAACGACGACGATCATTACGGAGCTGATCGAATTTGCATCCTTCTTCGGCATTCTGGGGATCGAGCCCCTCGTCCGGGCGCTGAAGGACCAGCCGATCCGCTTTTATTACACCCTCCCGCCACTGTGCGCCCTGACGCCCGCCCTGGAACGTACCGCACCGGATAACGCAGCGTATCTCCCCTACCTGGAGGATCCGGAATGCATGGGGGTCGGGGAAATCTACTGGAGCAACCTGTTTCTTGAAGGAACGCAGGGAAGCCGGGTGCAGGAACTGGCCCGGATGGCGATCCTCCTGGGAAAGCGTGCGGAAGGCCATACGGCCGGGGCGCCTGCCAAGAGCCTCCAGGCCTATACCGGATTCGGCTTCTCCTCCGATCACGAACCCATCACGGCCGCAGAAGCCATGGACCGGCTGAGGCTGGGGTACTGGGTCATGGTCCGCCAGGGCTCCATCCGGAAGGAGCTGCCGGAAATAGCCCCTCTCTTCCGGGAAAACCTGGATTTCCGGCGGATGGCCCTCTGCACGGATTCCGTCGATCCCCAGGAACTCCTGGAGCAGGGCTACCTGGAGGGCTCCCTGCGCTCGGCTCTGAAGCTGGGCATCCCGCCCGCTCAGGCCTACCAGATGGTGACGATCAACGTGGCGGAGCATTTCCGCCTGGACCATCAGCTCGGTTCCCTGTCTCCGGGAAAGGCGGCGGATGTCGTCGTGATCCCCTCTCCGGCGGAGTATGAACCCCGAAGGATTCTGATCGCGGGAAAGACGGTTTTTTCGGAAGGGAAGACCCTCGTCGAGCCGAGGCATGTCGAATTTCCTGAAGCCCTCTTCTCCTCCGTCAGAATAGCAGGCTATCAGCTGGAGGAACCGCGGAAAGCAGGCCGATGCCGAGCCATGGAGCTGGTGAACCGCCTGGTCACCCGAGAAAAGATCATCGATTTTGACAATCCGGAAGATGCGGCCGATGTTCTCTATGCCGCGGCCCTGAACCGGACGGGTGGCGGAAAATCCTTTACGGGATTTCTTAAAGGGTTCGGATTGAAGATGGGGGCCTGCGGCACCACGACATCCTGGGATACGGTGGACATGCTCTGCGCCGGCGCCGATATGGCCTCGATCCGGACCGTCATCGAACGGCTGAGGGAAATCGGCGGGGGGGCCGTGTTCGCCATCGGCGAAACAGTGGTGGCCGAATGTCCCCTTCCCCTGTGCGGGGTCGTTTCCCTTGCGCCCCTGAAAACCCTGTCCGCGCAGATGAGAAATCTGGATGAAGCCCTGCAGAATGCGGGTGCGAGGTGGGAAAAACCCGTCTTGACGCTCGATACCCTGACAACGGCCTCCATCCCCCATCTGCGGATTACCCATGAGGGATATGTCCGCATGCGGGATCGAAAAATCCTGCCGCTCAGCGAGTGATCCCCGTTTTCGCCTTCCGGCGGGCCGACTCCGCCGGAAGGCCCGGTCGTTCCATCTGGTACGATACCGTTGTTTCTCCGCCGCGGGGGTTCCCCATGAATGCGGCCCGCTACCGGAGAAGCGATGCTTCCCCGTTCCGCCGTTCTTTCCCGGCAGGGTTCACATCCCTGTTGCAATAAGGCGGAAATTTACGTATAGGAAACCCCGGAATCGAGGCGGGAATGTTGAACCCTGGAGAGGAATCCGCCGGGAAGGCTGCAGGCGGGTGCAGGCACTCCGGAGTTCCGCCGGAAGGAATGCGCTGTGAGATGACGATGAAACAGGCGGAGCCGGCAACAGGTGGGAAAACAACGTCATGCTGAATTTTAATCTGGATGCAAGTCGGATTGCCATTATCGGACCCGGGCGTCTGGGGACATCCTTCGCATACAAGTTCGGCCGGGACAACAAAAAGGTTGACATCTATTATCACGACGCAGACGTTTGCCGGGCCATCAATCGAGACCATCTCAACCCCAAGCATCTGACCGAGGATCTTGCCCGGCTGGTGGGAGGCATGGAGAAGGTGCCGAGGCTGTCACCCCATGTCGTTGCCACCAACGATCTGGAAAGGATCGTGGAGGATCACGATGTCATCATGCTGTCGGTCACCACGAACCGTCTTCCCGAACTGCTGAGCTACCTGGAGCCCCTGCTGGAAAAGAAAGCGGGGGATACCTGCCTCATTTCGCCGATCAAGGGGCTGACATCCGATGAGTTGACCAAGGAACTCATTACGCCTTCCCAGCTGATCAACAACCATCTTCACCGATTGAAGCACAAATATCAGGTGGTCTGTATCGGGGGGCCTTTCTTCGACGTGGACATCGCCCTGGGGCGTCCCGTATGCGTGACGATTGCCGGAAAGGGCCGGATATGCCGCTTTGTCCGGGAGGAGCTGTTCCAGTTCAATCGCCGGGAGCTGAATTCCTACTACAATTTCGACATCGTGGGTGTGGAGGCCTGCGGATCCCTGAAGAACATTGTGGCCAATATCAAAGGGGTTGCCGATTCCCTGAATCTGGGCGATTCGTTCCCCGGCACCATTTTCGCCCGCTCCGGAGTCGAAATCCGGTCCCTGTCGAAGCTTCTTGGAGGCGACTTTCAGGCCTTCTACAGCCAGGCCGGGGTGGGGGACATGTATGTGACCCTTTCCTCCTACGCCAGCAAGAACTATCGCTACGGCAAATATTTCTATGAACTCTACAACGGCAACCCCATCGAGACCAATCTGAAGGTTCTGGCGCGCATCGACGGGACGCCGGAAGGCCCCAACACCATCAAGAATGTTCACCGCTTCCTGGAAAAGAAGAATATGTACAGCCCGCTCTTTCAATGCGCTTACCAGATTTTCAATGAAGGGGGGAACAAAGCGAAGATGAAGGAGCTGCTCATCCAGTCCTGCCAGCTCGACCGGCGGGTCAAGGAATACATCGGGCCGGTTTCCCGGTTCCTGTACCACATCATGCCGAATCTGTGGTACCGCCGGGACAAGGGGATCCTGGCCAACCTGGACAGGTAGGGGCGATGGGCGAGTCTGGTTTCAAATAAGGGCTTGACTTTATCCGGCCGCCTATGGTAGCGGGATTGGAAAATTTCAGCTAAAGTCGGATGGTGACAGGTTATCGGAATGATGACATCTCCTGCGAATCAACCGGTGGGCTGGTGGTGGCCTTTGAATAGTCCCTGCCCACAATGATCAGATAACATTCCTTTCAGGTGTGGGTGGAAAAATCCTTCCCATGCCTTTGACGCAAACCGGAAAGCCATGGGAAACCCCATGGCTTTTTTAATCATTTCCGCCACTGGAGAAAGAGGCGCCGGAAATACGATCAATCAGTTAAAAAAGGAGAAAAAGATATGGAACCACGTAAGATTGTCTTGGAAGACAGCGAGATCCCCAGGCAATGGTATAACATCCAGGCGGACCTCCCGAAACCCCTCAGCCCACCACTTCACCCGGCTACGCAGCAGCCTGTCGGTCCCGATGATCTGGCCCCGATTTTCCCCATGAACATCATCGAACAGGAAGTCAGTACGCAGCGATGGATTGACATCCCTGAAGAAGTTTTGGAGAAGTACCTGATCTGGCGGCCTTCGCCCCTGTACCGGGCCAGGAGTTTTGAGAAACTCCTCGATGCGCCGGTGAAGATCTATTACAAAAACGAAGGGGTCAGCCCTGCCGGATCCCACAAGCCCAATGCCGCCGTTCCCATGGCTTACTACAACAGGCAGTTCGGCATCAAGAGACTGACAACGGAGACGGGGGCCGGACAATGGGGCAGCGCCCTGAGCATGGCGGCCGCCATGTTCGATCTGGAATGCCGTGTATACATGGTCCGGGTCAGCTTTGAGCAGAAGCCCTACCGGCGGATGCTCATGAATACCTGGGGGGCGGAATGCCTGTCCAGCCCCAGTGAGGTGACTCAGATCGGGAGGAAGATCCGGGCCGAATATCCCGATACCCCGGGCAGCCTGGGGATTGCCATCAGCGAAGCGATCGAAGACGCCGTAACCTCGAAGAACACCCGTTATGCCCTGGGGAGCGTCCTGAATCACGTCCTCCTCTATCAGACCATCATCGGCCTGGAGGCTCACAAGCAGATGGAGAAAATCGGGATTTATCCCGACGTGGTCATGGGCTGCTGCGGCGGCGGAAGCAACTTCGCGGGCCTGTCGCTGCCCTTCGTCAAGGATAAGATCGAGGGAAAGCAGGTGGAGATCATCGGGGCGGAGCCCTCCTCCTGCCCGACCCTGACCCGGGGCCCCTTTGCCTATGATTTCGGAGATCTGGCAAAAATGACGCCCCTGCTGCCGATGCACACCCTGGGGCATGATTACGTCCCGGCGCCGATCCATGCCGGGGGGCTGCGCTATCATGGGATGGCGCCCATTGTAAGCCACCTGCTCAATCTGGGGCTCATCGGGGCCCGGTCCTTCCACCAGCTCGACACCTTTGATGCCGGAATCAAGTGGGCGCGTTCGGAAGGGTTCGTCCCCGCGCCGGAAACCTGCCATGTCCTTGCCGCCGTCGTGGAAGAAGCCCGGAGGGCGAAGGAGGAGGGCAGGGAAAAGGTCATTCTCTTCAATTGGAGCGGACACGGCTTGATCGATCTCACCGCGTACGACGCCTATCTGTCAGGCAACCTGGTGCCCTATGAACTGCCGGATGAAGAAATCCAGCGCGTCCTGCAGGCGGTGGAGAACATGCCCAAACCCCGGAGCTTCTGATTTTGGCGGATCCTGCGGCGGGAAACGGGGAGGGGTTCAGCCCCTTTCCCCGCCGTATCCCCCTCATTCCTCTCCGGATCGAACGGCCCTGTGACTCCCCTGTCATCAGCGGGGGGTGTGGCAGGAACGGGGTTTCCCTCCGGAGATCCTTCTCGGTGCTCTCATGGAATCTTTTGACGACCTGACCATACGATGTCCCCGTCTGGGGCATGAAGTCCCTTTTTCCTATTGCCGTCGCGAGTCCGGAGATCTTCCCTGCATCCGCGTCCTTTCGTGCTGGGAATCCCGCATCCCGGCGGAGGCGTGCCTGCGGAAACAGATGACCGCGGAAACCTGGGAACGGTTCTGCCGTCAGGAACCGAAAAACAAGGTGTCTTCTCTCATCGAACTGATCGAGGCGGCCAAAAAACGCGGCAAAACGAAGGATTAGGGGACTGTCGGGACCAAAGGCGCATCAGCGCCGCAGAGGTCTTGCAGAACGTGGAACGGCCATGGATCACTTGAAATCAAACGAACAGGCGGCGGACCGGGATCGCCGGCCTCTCGCGGATCGGATGAGGCCGCAGACTCTGGAGGAGTTTTCCGGGCAGGGCCATCTCCTGAAGGAGGGGAGTCTGCTGCGTCGGGCGATCGAGGAAGACCGGCTCTTTTCCGTCATCTTCTGGGGGCCTCCGGGTTCCGGGAAGACCACTCTGGCGCGGATACTGGCCGGGGAAACCAGGGCCTGGTTCACTTCCTTTTCCGCCGTGCTTTCCGGGGTCAAGGAACTTCGAAAGGTTGTGGAGGAAGCGGAAGCCCTGTGGCGGGATTCCAGGCAGAAAACGATCCTTTTTGTCGACGAGATCCACCGGTTCAACAAGGCCCAGCAGGATGCCTTCCTTCCCCATGTGGAGAGCGGCCTGATCACGCTTATCGGGGCAACGACGGAAAACCCCTCCTTCGAGGTCATTGCCCCCCTTTTGTCCCGCTGCCGGGTTCTGGTGCTCAAGGCCTATTCCGAGGAGGACCTGGCCCGGATCATTTCCCGCGCATTGAACGACCGCCAACGGGGGCTGGGAGCCCTCGAACTGACCCTAGATCCGGATGCCCTGGAGCACCTTGTCCGCACCGCCGACGGGGATGCCCGGACCGCCCTCAACAGCCTGGAGGCCGTCGCTTCCCTTCTGGCTGTGGGGGAGGGGAAACCGGGGCGGATTTCCCGCCTTCAGGTGGAGGAGGCCCTGCAGCGAAAATCCCTTCAGTACGACAAGTCGGGGGAGGAACATTACAATCTGATCTCCGCCTTCCACAAGAGCCTCCGGGGTAGTGATCCCGATGCCGCCCTCTACTGGATGGGACGGATGCTTTCCGCCGGAGAGGACCCTCGCTATCTCGCCCGGCGGATGGTGCGGTTTGCGTCGGAGGATGTGGGCAATGCCGATCCCATGGCGTTAAACATTGCCGTCGCCGCCATGCAGGCCTTTTCGTTCATCGGCTTGCCCGAAGGCGAGCTGGCCCTGGCTCAGGCCGCCGTCTACCTGGCGACGGCGCCCAAGAGCAATGCCCTGTATGCCGGATACAGACGGGTGAAGGAGACGATCGCTTCCACCGGAACGCTTCCCGTTCCTCTCCACATCCGCAATGCCCCGACGCGACTCATGAAGGATCTCGGGTACGGACGGGATTACCGCTATGCCCATGACTATGAAGACGCTTTCGTTCCCCAGGATTATCTGCCGGAAGCCCTTTCCGGAAAAACGCCGCCGTTCTACCGCCCCACAGACCGCGGTTATGAGCGGACGATTCGGGACCGCCTGGAAAAATGGAGAAAGCTCCTGGAGAAGGCCCGGAAAAACGGGCCGGGTTCCCCCGAAACATAAGAAAAACCCCTCTGCCTGCTATTTTTTCTCCAGGACCCCCCGTAATGTGACGGCCAGGGAACGCAGCGAAAAGGGTTTCTGAATGAAATTCAGGGATTTGTCCAACACGCCGTGCTGGGCAATCACATCGGCCGGATAGCCTGACATGAACAGGCATTTTACCTTCGGGTGCAGGGAAAGAAGGCTCCTGGAAAGCTCCAGTCCGTTCATCCTGGGCATGACCACGTCGGTCAGGAGCAGGTGGATCTCGCCGGGATGCTCACCGGCGATACGGAGGGCGTCATCCGGACAGGAGGAAGCCAGCGCGGTATAACCCAGTTCCTGGAGCATCATGATGTTCATCTTCAGGATCGCCTCCTCGTCCTCAACCACCAGAATGGTCTCATGACCCCGGGGCGGCGCCTCGGGACCCTCTTCCTGTAACCCCTCGAGCCTGCCTTTGTACCGGGGCAGGTAGATCTTGAAGTTGGAGCCATTACCCTCCTGGCTGTCTACATCGATAAACCCATTGTTCTGTTTCACGATGCCGTAGACTGTGGCAAGCCCCAGGCCCGTGCCCTTTCCCGACTCCTTGGTGGTGAAGAACGGTTCGAAGAGGTTCTCCAGGATCTCCCCGCTCATGCCGAAACCGTCGTCACTCACGGCCAGCAGCACATAGTCGCCGGGGACGCAATCCGGATGGCGGGCTCGACAGGATTCGCCGAGGGTGACGTTTTCCGTTTCAATGGTGATGTTGCCGATGCCGGCAATGGCATCCCGGGCGTTGACGCACAGATTGGCCAATATCTGGTCGATCTGGGAGGGATCCATATTAACCGGCCACAGGCCATTGCCCGGCTGCCAGATGAGATCGATGTCTTCGCCGATGAGGCGCCGCAGAAATTTCAGCATGCTTTCAAGGGTTTCGTTCAAATCCAGCACCTTCGGGACGATCGTCTGCTTGCGCGCAAAGGCCAGAAGCTGCCGGGTCAGGTTGGCGGAGCGTTCGGCAGCCTTTCGGATCTGCTGCAGGCCGGCAGCGACAGGGTGAGCCGGATCCACCCTGCTGAAGGCCAGATCCGTGTACCCGATGATGACCCCCAACATGTTGTTGAAGTCGTGGGCGACGCCACCGGCCAGCCTGCCGATGGATTCCATCTTCTGGGCCTGGGCGAACTGTGCCCGCAGCTTATCCTGCTCTTCTTCCGCCCGTTTGCGTTCGGTGATGTCTTCCGATATGCCGAGGAGGTAGGCGGGTTTCCCATTTCTGTCGGGGATAGGAATCTTTTTGGTGTGCAGGATTCGTGTCCCCGACTTCGATTCAACGAGCTCCTCGGGGATGTCGTACAGCTGCCCGCTCTCCAGCACCTCCCGGTCCTTTTTAAGAAAAAAGTCCGCCTGCTCCCTTGGGAAGAAGTCGTAATCGCTCTTGCCGATCAGTTCCTCCCTCCTGTATCCAAGAAGATGTTCGCCGGCCCTGTTAAACCGGATGAATTTCAATTCACGGGAATCCTTGATAAAAATCATGTTGGGAATGTTCTCGATGATCGATGACAGGAACTCTTCCCTTTCCTTGAGCATCTCCTCGGCCCGCTTGTGTTCCGTGACGTCCTCCAGAGTCTCCACGGCGCCGAGAATGTTTCCCTTGGAATCCTTTATGGTTGACGCCGTAAAATAGAGCCACTTCCCTCCATCCCCGATCTCGGGGAAAAAGTCCGTCCCCTCGTAAGCGCCATCCACGAGCACCGATTTCGCGTACTTCCCTTCATAGAGCAGCGGGATTTTCTCCACAGCCCCGTCTATGAGCAGATCGGCCATCGTGGGTCGTTTCTTTCCGTAGAAGGGGACGGACTGGCCATCCGTGCCCACCATCTCCTCGGCCCTGACCCCGCTGTATTTCTCAAGGGCCTTATTCCACATCACGACCCTGTGATCCCTTCCGATTACAAATTGAGGGATCGGTGAGCCGTCAAGAATGTTCCGCAGAAGGTTCTCGCTGTTACGAAGAGCTTCTTCCGTGCGCTTGCGTTCGGTAATGTCGCGAAGGGATTCGATGGCGCCGATGATCTTTCCGGAAGAGTCGCGTAATTTTGATGCGGTTCCCGACAGATAGGCACCCTTTCCGCCATAGGCGCTTGGCACGTAGGCCTCGGCGTACAGGATGGCACCGCCCTTCCTGAAGACATAGTTATAGTGATCTTTCTCATAATCATCATCCGGCAGGAGGGCGAGATCGATCAGAAGCGGTCTGGCCCTGCCGTAAAAGGGAATGGCGTATTCATACCTTTCCCTGCCGATCATCTCCCCTTTGGAAACCTGGGTCAACTGCTCCATGGACCTGTTCCACGCGATGACCTTCCCGCTGCGATCAATCGCAAAGATGGCGTCTGGAAGGGCGTCAATGATTTCGTCAAGCGTCTTGTAGGAATCCCAGAGTGGTTCATCGGCCTTCCTGAGCTTTACACGCTCGATCAGCTGATGAATCGAAACGGCGAGACTATCGATTTCATCCTCTCCTTTGGTTGAAAACAGGGGAGAGGAACCCTCATCCTCCAGGGCTTCCCGGACCATGTCCCTTATTCTGTCAATGCGACTCTGTTTTTGCGTTTCAGTCATCTCTGCCTCTCTCGTGGTTGCGATAGGGACGATTGAATCTGGATTTCCGGGGAAATCCGCACTCAACGAAGGATCTTCGCTCAATGCGGATCGTTAAAGGTGAAATCGCAGGACGCTCTTTGATGCCGTCCCGTCAGCTGCGGTCCAGTTCCTGGCGGAGCATCCTCATCAAATCCAGGCTCTTGAAGGGTTTCTGGATGAGCTTGAGTCCATGGTCGAGAATAAAGTTCGTGTGCACGGCGTCTTCGCTGTATCCGCTCATGAAAAGGCAGCGGATTTCGGGGTTGATGGCGCGGATTTCGTCATAGACGGTACGTCCGCCCTTGCGGGGCATCACGACATCCAGCAGCAGCAGGTCGACCTCCCGGCCGTGCTCCTGGTAGATTCGCAGTGCGTCCTCGCCGTCGACGGCGGCCAGGACTCGATATCCGGCCATCTTGAGCATCTCGGTCGTCAGAAAACGAAGCGGTTCGTCGTCTTCCGCCATGAGAATGGTCTCATGGCCGCCCGGGGAGGGGACCTGTCTTTCCTCGAGGATTTCTTCGTCGGTGCTTTCGGTGACCGGTAGGTAGACATTGAAACGGGAGCCTTTCCCCGTTTCGCTGTAGACCTGGATCATGCCGTCGTGCTGCCGTACGACGCCGTAAACGGTGGCCAAGCCGAGACCTGTGCCATGCGACTTTTCCTTGGTCGTAAAAAAGGGCTCGAAGATCTTTTTCTGCGTTTCCCCGTCCATGCCGCAGCCTGAATCCGTAATGCTCAAGAGGACGTACCGGCCCGGCTTCGCCCAATCATGGTGGATGCAATAGTCTTCATCGAGCCAGACGTTTTGAGTTTCAATGGACAGGCGGCCTCCATCAGGCATGGCATCCCGTGCGTTGACGCAGAGATTGATGAGCACCTGTTCGATCTGGCTCCGGTCGGCGTTCACCTTCCATAGAGCATGGCCGGGATGGATACTCAGCTCGATGTTTTCGCCGATCAGGCGACGGAGCATTTTCATCAGATGGTCGACGGCCTGGTTCAGGTCCAGGGGGCCGAGCTGGAGCACCTGCCGTCTGCTGAAGGCGAGGAGCTGGCGGGTCAGAGCCGCCGCTCTCTCACCGGCCTTTTCCACCTCCTTCAATTTCCCGTAGTTCCTGTCGTTGTGTCCCATGGAGAAGAGCACCATGTTGGTGTAGCCCAGGATGGCCTGGAGGATGTTGTTGAAGTCGTGGGCGACACCGCCGGCGAGTTGGCCGATGGCCTCCATTTTCTGAGCCTGGCGCAGTTGCTCTTCAAGGGCTTTGCGTGTCGTGATATCCTGGACAATGACCATGGATCCTTCGGACGCGTCCCTGCCGTTGAGATACGACCGGCTCAGCAGGACCCAGATGCTCCCCCCGTCCTTCCGCTTCATCCTCACCTCCTTTGTCGCGTAGTACGATGATGAATAAAGGGCCTCTCCAACCCCGGTATTCGTCGCCGCTGAAATAGAGGAAATCCGTCCTGCGGCCGACCATTTCTTCAGGCCGGTACCCGAAGGTCTGGACGCAATGATCGTTGACCCTGGTCAGGATTCTGTCCTCATCGATGACGCCGATGGCGAGGGGAGCCGCCTGGAACAGGACCCTCCAGAGGGCTTCATTCTGCTTGTGGGCCGTAATATCGTGAGATGAAGAGATGACGGCCTTGACCTTTCCGGAGGCGTCCCGTTCGGGGATAAGCATCGAGTCCAGCCACGTTCCGTCGGGAAGCTGGAACTCCGTGCGACCGATCTCCCCGGAGAGAAAGGCCTGCTCCGCTGCCTGCTCCATCATGGAGCACAGCTCTTCGGGAGCCCCCGCCTCTTCAAGGGTTTTTCCGATGAAGTTCTCGGGGGAGATTCCAGTGCGCTCCTTCACGTTGGGATTGACATACAGGAGGCGGTGACGGCGATCAAAACGCATGATCGTATCCCGGCTGTTTTCCACAACGGCGCGAAATTTTTCTTCGCTTTCCCGGAGCGCCGTCTCCGTCGCTTTGCGCCGGGTGATATCCCGGACATTGGCCAGAACGACGGGACGGCTGCCAAGATCGATCCGATTGAGGGCGATATCGACATCGAACAGGGAGCCGTCGTTCGGCCGCTTTGCCTTCCATTCAAAGGTGACCGTTTCCCCCTTCATGACCCGGTCCCATCGTTCCTTCTGTTCCGCCAGAGAGCTTCCCTCACAGGAAAAATCGTCGATGATGGTGGAGCGGATCGCCTGTTCTTTCGTGATCTCATAGAGATCAAGCATTCTCTGGTTGCCTTCCAGGATCCGCCCTTCGAGGTCATGAATGAAAATGGCGTCGTAGGTGTTGTCAAGGATCGTCCGGAGAGCCTGCTCCGATTTTCTCAAGGCCCGTTCCGCCTTCTTCCGCTCGCTGATATCCCGGGATATGACGAGAATTCCGGTGAGCTTACCTTGCGTGTCCCGGATAAAGGAAAAATTGGCTTCCATCCAGATCAGGGAGCCATCCTTCCGGAAGGTTTCTAGTTCCAGCGTTCTGGTCCTGTCCGGATCGGCGGTCCCGGTTGCTTCCAGCGTCATCTCTTCCTCGAAAGCAGAAAGGACCTGCTGCAGGGATTCCGGGGTAAGGTCCTGATCGATGGTTCTTTCTGAAGCCTCTTCGACGGTGAACCCACGGATTCGAAACACGGAGGGGCTCAGATAGACGCAACGCTGATTCAAGTCCAGGATGCGGATGATGTCCGCGGTATTTCCCATGATGAAGCGATATTTCGCTTCGATTTCCCTGAGAGAGTCATCCATGTGCTGATGCTCTGCCTTGTACAGCTCCAGCTCTTGAATATGTTGCTTCAGCGAGGAAATTTCATCGAGGAGTTCCTGATGTCCCCTGTTTATTGCGTCCATGTGTCCCATCAGATCGGTTTTCTCCCGTATCGGATCTCAAAAGGATGACCGTGAAAAGAAAAAAGGTCCATTATATAAGGAAATAAAAGACAAAAAATTTTATCACTTTTGTCAGAAGATTGACAGATTTTATTATCATGAGACGCAAGAAACATTCCCGTTTTCCTGTTATGTTGAACTCGATGCGGAATTCCCATGAGAAGGTTCCGGGGTGGTCTTTCTGAGATTGTCTTGACAGGAGGGAAGCATTTTAATTATGGTTCAGATCATTACAATATCCTTTCAAACGCGAGAGATCCAGATCAGGCTCAGATTCTTCTGTTCGGCGATCGCGCAGGACGACAGGTCCAATCACGGCTGGAGGCGGAGGGAACCATGTTTCTAAGCGGGTTTGTACATCGGGGAGAGCTGTTTCAGATTGCCGAACGGTGGTTCCGGGAAAAGCTGGAACCCAGCGATGCCCGGCGCCTCACGGAAATCCTCATTGCCGACGGGTTCATCCTGGGCGAGACGCTGCAGGACCTTACCCGCTTTCTCGTTCACGAGCTTCATCCGCAGCCTGCAGCCTGCACGGGACATCCCATTTCTTTCAAGGGGCAGCTCCGAAACGCCCTCCTCAGCTTCCAGGGGGACCTCTCCCCGCGTGTCCGTGAGCTGCTTTCGACATATCAGCGGAATCCGGATTTTTTCTACCGGGATGCCCCCATAAACGGCGTCATGTATTTAGGCGACGCGGGAGAGCTTCTTGCCGCCTGTCGCATCAAGCGCCCCCGCCGCGTGGCGGAGAAGGCCAATCGCAGAATCGCGTCATGGCTTTTCAGCATCGTGCAGTCCGAAGCCGAGAAACTGGCGGGGGAGCGGGCCAGCCGGATGGGGGTTCCCCTCAGCCTGCTGCTGACTCCTGAAGAGGAAATGGTTGAGGAATTCGCCCGGGCTGAAGAGAACATCTCTCGAAAGTTCATCTCCGGAGAAATATCCTTCGACCCGGAGTTCCTCACCATCCATGATGTCGGCGGCATCAAGATGGTCGGGACGCCGGAAGAGCTGCTGATGATCGAGGAGTCTCTTTCGAAGCGCCGGAATTGCCGGATCGTTGAAAGGGAATCCCTTCAGGGCCTTTACAACGCCGTCAATCTGATCGTGGAGATTCCCTGGAATCGGGAAGAGGTCTGCAGGCGCTACGAAAAGAAACGCTGGTGGGAGCACGTCGGAAACCGCGGGCTTTCGGAGGCTTACCTGAGGCGCGGTCTGGCAAACCTGCTCGGGAATGCCGAAGATTCCATCAAGATCGAAGTCATCTTGACCACCTTCCCCGACCTGGTTGAATCGGAACTGGGAAATTCCATCCACGAAAAGCGGATCATCACCCAGCGGGACAATAAGGATTACAAGGGGAATATCCCCCTCAACATCGAATTCCTGGTGGAGTATCTCTTTGCCGTGGGGTTCAGCCCTCGAATCGAGGTGGATTCCATTCCCATTCATCTCTGGGGCCGTTATCTCCCCGACACCCTTTTTTCCCACATCCGCAGGCTACACAATATGCCTCCCCAGGACCTGTTTTACTGAGACCGGTCCCTGGGCGGGGGGATGTCCTCAACCGGGAAGTTCGCGCTCTCCCCATCGGCGGCCTTCTGCGCTTCCTGGTCCCTCGGCGCAGCCGCAGCCGCGTCTGTGACGCGGCTGCGGCAGGGCGCGTCCAGGACCTCCCGGATCTTCCTGGAGAGGCCTTCGATGTTGAACGGCTTCTGGATAAATCCGCCGCACCCCCGGTCCATGATCGACTGCGCCTGACCATCGAGGCTGTAGCCGCTGCTGAGCATGACTTTTGCCTCAGGGTTCAGTTCCCGGATGCGGTCGAAGGTTTCTCCCCCTGACAGTTCAGGCATGATCATATCGAGAATGACCAGGCCGATGTCGTTTTTCTTTTTCCGGTAAAAGGCGATGGCCTCCTGCCCGCTTGTCGCCTCATGGACCGTATATCCCAGAAATTCGAGCATGGCTTTGCTCACGGCAAGGATGGTGGGCTCATCATCGACCAGAAGGACCACTTCGCTGCCTCTGAGGGTATGCGATTCAGGCGGCTTCTCTTCGAGGACTTTTTTATCCGATGCGGGGAGATAGAGGGTGAAGGCCGCACCGCGCCCCGGTTCACTGTCAACAAAAATGAAGCCGCCATGTCCCTTGACAATCCCGTAAACCATGGCCAGCCCCAATCCGGATCCCCTTCCCATCTTCTTCGTGGTGAAGAAGGGGTCAAAGATCCGTTTGCTTGTCTCTTCGTCCATGCCGATTCCCGTGTCGGCCACACGGATCATGACGTAATGACCCAAAGGCATGGCGTGAGGCATCATGTCATCCTTGCCGATGGTCACGTTCCTTGTTTCGAGGAGGAGTTGTCCCCCGGCCGGCATGGCATGCCAGGCGTTGACGTAGAGATTCAGGAGGGCCTGTTCGATCTGGCCGCGGTCAACCTCGACGGTCCAGAGGTTCTTGTCGAATTTCCTGGTGATGGTGAGCTCCTTCCTCGTTCGGCCGAACAGGGAAGAACTCTTCTTGATGAGCTTGTTGATGTCGACGGGCTGTATCTCATACCGGCCGCCCCGGGCGAAGCCCAGGAGCTGCCGGGTAAGGCCGGAGGCGCTTTGAACCTGTTCATCGATGTGCTTTAAATATTCGTGATGGGGGTGGTGCGGATCGATCTCCTGAAGAAGCAGGGAAACGTATCCCTCGATCCCCATGAGGATGTTGTTGAAATCGTGAGCGACGCCGCCGGCCAGAGTGCCGATCGCCTCCATCTTCTGTGCCTGGATCAGTTGAGATTCCAGGCGTTTCTTGTCGGTGATGTCGCGCATGCTGACGATGGCCCCGGTGACGTCTCCCCTTTCGTTGCGAAGAAGACTCGCCTTGCCCCGCATCAGCCGGCTCGGCCTGCGCACGAAGGGCATCTCTGCTTCAACATAGACGGTATCGCCATCCTTTTTGATGAAGGAATATTTCCCGGCAATTGCGTCATCCCACGAAAGGAGCAGGTCGATGGAGATCGGGCGCCGCTCGCCGTAGAGGGGGATGGCGTATTCATAGTTTCCCCGGCCGACCATTTCTTCCGCGGAAAAGCCGGTCAGCTCTTCGAGCGCCCTGTTCCAGGATATGACTTTCCCGTCAAGGTCGATCGCAAAGGTGGCGTCGGGAAGAAACTCGATGATGCTGGCAAGGCGGCTTTCAGAGGATTTCAGCGCTTCTTCCGATTTTTTCCGCTCGATGAGCCGCCACATACCCTCCATGAGCAGGGTGAGCTGCTGGACATCCGTTTCATGGTAGTCGTCCCTTTTGTTTCCTACCCCGGCGACCAGCACGATGCGGGATTCAACGAACACGGGAATGTTCATGTGCCGGATCACCTCGACGTGACCGGCGGGGCAGCCTCTTTTCCAGGGGTTGGGCGACGCGTAATCGTTTGTAACGATCGGTTTCCTCTGCCGAACCGCTTCCCCCCAGAGGCCGGTGGCGATCACGGGATAGTGGATGGGCTTCTGTTCTGTAGCACATTGAGCTATGGCGGATCGGGACCAGGAGTGCATCGTCAGGATGCTCTCGTCCTCATTCACAAAGGCCAGGTAGCCGATGGTGCTCCTCGTCAGTTCGACGGCTTTTTCCAGGGCGAAATCCGTTATTTCGTGGATGGAGGCGCTTGTCATTGAATTCAGCTGCAGCAGCGCCTCCGTTCGTTCGGCATTGAGCTTCATGGCCTCGTCGGCCCGCTTGAGGGCCGTAATGTCCGTGGAGATGCCGCACAGGCCGTAGATGCTTCCGCTGCCGTCCCTGAGGGGGATCTTCACCGTCCAGTATGTCCGCGGCGCCTGATCCGCCGAAGCAAGATCAGCCTCTTCGCAGGTAACGGTTTCTCCATGCTCGATGACGCGGCGGTCGCTTCTCCTGATCTCTTCGACGGAGGCAGCAGAGAAAAAGCTGGTGTCGTCTTTCCCGATGATTTCCTGCTCGTTGGAGCCGAAGAGCCGACCTACCATGCTGTTGACATAGGTATAACGATACCCTCTGTCTTTGAGAAAGATATAGGCGCCGACATTGCTCAGGATCGTATTCCGGAGTTCCTCGCTGTTCTGCAGCGCTTCTTCGGCCCGTGTATGATCGGTGATGTCGCGGACGATGCCGGCGACTCCGACCACGTTGCCAGCGACAATGAGGGGAAATTTATGGGTTTCATAGAATC
>MVRU01000041.1 GCA_002067745.1 Syntrophus sp. PtaU1.Bin005 | reverse complement strand
GTTGCATGTCCGCGATATTCGGTAAATGAAGTATCAAAGGGGAATTTCTCCTCGCGCAGAAATTCTTCAAGCTTTGCGTAGCGACGCGCCATGTTCCCGCGGGCAGAGGCAGGATTGACGATGAGTTGAGCTTTCATAAGTTTGAATTTGTCTGGAACGGATGACCGTCTGCGGCGGCTCTGGCTTTCACAGGGCAACTGCTCCGCCATATTATCGCCTGCCAATGGAAAAACAGGGATTTTACGAACGGTTTTTGTGCAGGATATCCAGGTTCTCTTTATACACGGAGGTTTCTATTTCCATCAGCCCCAGGACCGTGTGGAACAGGTTATCATGGGAAAAGGGCTCAGCGGCTTTGGTCCGGAGCATGGCCTTATCTATCTTGAACTTGTCGCTGAACCAGAAAACAGAAGCGATATGCTTCTGGGAAGCCGGCGCAATAGCGTAGGGCAGTCCATGGAGATAGACCCCATACTCCCCGAGAGATTCTCCATGATCGCTCATATAGAGCATTGCGGTCTCGAAGCGGTTCGAGTTGCTCTTGAGGAGTTCAATCACCCTGTTCAAGAAATAATCCGTGTACAGGATGGCGTTGTCATAGGCATTGCTTATTTCCTCGTTGGTGCATTCATCAAGCTGGTTGGTCTTGCAGGCCGGGGTGAATTTTTCAAAACTTGCCGGATATCTCTTGTAGTAAGCGGGCCCATGGTTGCCCATCTGGTGCAAGACAATCACAATATCGCCTTTCTTCTGCGCGTTGATGTATTCCTGCAGCCCCGCCAGCATGCCCTCGTCCCGGCATTCAACATCACAGTCAGTATTGACCTTGGACTTCTTGTAATCCTGATATGGAATCCTGTCAGCCACCCCTTTGGAATCTGAATTGTTTTCCCGCCACAGCACATTGACGCCCGCCCGGGCGAGAATATCGAGAAGGTTTTCATGACTTTTCCCCTTGCTTTCACTGTAATTGTCGCGCGGGAAAATGGAGAACATGCACGGCACGGAAAAGGCGGTTGAAGTTCCGCTGGAATACATGTTGGTGAAGGAGGTGACGTCCTGTTTGCTTAACAGGGGATTGGTTCCACGCCGGTATCCGTTCAGCGAAAATCTATCCGCCCGCGCAGCCTCGCCAATTACAAGGATAATCAACTCCCTGTCGGTATCCGTCAGCGGAATTCGGGCATCTACTCCCACAGGTTTGACGACGATTTTTTCCGTATTGAACGTTTTGTTGAGGTATTCACCAACGGAATATATCGTGTAGGTCGGATTGGTATAGTAGCGCAAAGGCTTGTGTTCCCTGAAAAAAGAGGTGTAGAACCTGCTGAACAAAAGCACCGAACCCAGAACAATGACCACGGATAGCGAGGCCACTTTCAATTTGGTCATGGCCGCTTTTTTCCAGGACATGGGTTCAAGTTTGACCATGCAGACGAAAGCGGAAGGGACAAGGCCCAGCAGCAGGAAATACAGGAACAATTTCATGCTCAGCAGATCGCTGGTTTCTTTGACATTGGTCTGCAGCACATTCTGAATCATCGTGTGGTCCATCACCACATTGTACTGGTTCATGAAATAGGAGGTGACCGATGACACAAGCAGGAGAAGGACGAGTATGGGTTTGAGGGTGTACCTTGAACTGACCAGAACCAGCAGCAGGGTTATGACGGCGGTCAACCCCAGTGCCAGAGAAGCGAGAAAGGCGATGTTCTTCTCAATGAGCGGATACACCTCCAGGACATGCTGAAAAAAAGCGAGATTGTCAAAAAGCACGAAGAAAATAGCTGCGATCAGAACGATCTGGGTCTGGGAAAGTTTTTTCAATCGAGCAAAAGGGCTCATGCGACTAAACATCCTTATCCTTTTTAAGGAATAACCTTGATTTTTTGTACGCGCTTTGGAGATCACGAAAGCCGAGGCCTATTCTTTGGACAATTTGTCATTGAAAATATGGATCACATGGAAGATGGCTAAAAAGTCATGCGTCGGGAAGAGGAGAGGGGACGGGACTAATATCGGCCAGAAAATTTCCTATTCGGCGGCCGGAGTATATGGCAGGAAAGTCCTCTGTGTCAAAGAATATTTGAACAAAGCAAGGAACCGGGAGTTGTTTGAGAACACACCCATTAGCAAACCGACAATAATGTCGGAGAGGGCTCAAGGGGTTACCGCTCCTCAACCTCTTGTAATGACAGGATTCACTCTTATTAAACCTTTCTTATTCGACAGATCTTGCCTGCCGCCATAATCGAACAGAAGAACTAATTCGTAAGTATCATCAACAGGATAGATTGATTTCCTGTTTTTGGCATTAATCCTGCTCAATGAAGCGCAAGAAGAACATAATCCGGGCGGTAGACACGGGCATGTCGAACCGAATGGCGACCCAAAACCAGGGGGAGCAATCCCCCTATCCTCCTTCCCCCCAAACTCCCCCTCTTCTACAAACATCTGAGGAAGCAACAGCGCATGGCAAAATATTTCGGAATATTGTCTTTTCAAAAACTCATACGGATGCAAAAGAGACTGGGCGGGATTCTACTGTTTCTTCTGCTTTTTCTCGGGATTTCATTTGCTACCCGAGTCGTCCTGCTGGTCAAGGCGGCTCCGAATGTATCCTGGGACTTGAGCCTGCCGGCGGCGTTTGGCTGGGGGATTCTTTATGATATCGGCGCTTCCTGCTGGTTTTCTCTCCCCCTCATTGTCCTGCTGACGATCTTGCCGGAGCGTTTTTTCGAACGCCCCTCGGGTCGACTGGCAGCTCATCTTGCCGTCTTCCCGATGATCTTCCTGATGCTCTTCGGATTGGCGGCGGAATGGGTTTTCTGGGATGAATTCGGGGCCAGGTTCAATTTCATTGCCGTCGACTATCTGGTCTATACCCACGAGGTTGTAGACAACATCGTCGAGTCTTATCCCCTTCCGTTTCTCCTCAGTTTGATCGCCCTTTTCTCCCTGATCGTTCAGGGCATCATCTGGAAAACAGGGATTATGGGATTGTGGTTTTCCGCGGCCTCGGAGAAGATCGGCCCCCGCTGCAAAGCCGGTGCGCTCTCGTGCCTGGGGATCATCTCCGCAGGGTTGTTGATCCAGTCAAACTGGCTGCCGTCTTTTGAGAACAACTACAACCGGGAACTGGGAAAGAACGGCGTCTGGTCCCTCTTTGCCGCATTCAAGGACAATGAGCTGGATTTCAAGCAATTTTTCCCGTCGATTCCCAATAATCAGGCCTTTCAGAGGATGAAGGCGGAGATCGTGGAAGACGGTTCAATCCTCTTGAGACCAGGCGCGCGAGACACCCTGAGATTCTATTCCCATGACGGCCCGGAGCTCAAGCCCAATGTAATTCAGATTACGGTGGAAAGCCTGAGCGAGGAATTTCTTCATGGCCGCGGGAAATACGGGAACCTGACGCCGAACCTGTCGGCTCTCGAACCCAAGAGCCTCGTTTTCGACAATTTTTACGCAACCGGAACCCGCACCGACCGGGGAATGGAGGCCTTGGCCTTGTCTCTGCCTCCGACACCGGGCCGCTCCCTGATCAAGCGCCCTAACAATGAAGGACTGTTCACGCTCGGGTCCCTGTTTCGGGCAAAAGGTTATGATACGGCATTTCTCTACGGCGGCTATGGCTACTTCGACAACATGAACCATTTTTTCGGAAGCAACGGCTACCGGGTCATCGACCGCAACAGCGTCAGCCGGAAAGACGTCACCTTCGCCAACGTCTGGGGAGCCTGTGACGAGGACCTCTACCGCTGGACGCTGCGGGAGGCGGATGCTTCCGCCAAGGCCGGCGGCAGGCCTTTTCACTTTTTCGTCATGACCACCTCGAATCACCGCCCCTTCACCTACCCAAAGGGGAAGATTGCTCTGCCTCCCAAGGTTTCGGATCGTCGCGGCGGGGTCAATTACTCCGACTATGCCATCGGTTGGTTTCTCCGGGAAGCCGCGAAAAGGCCCTGGTTTAAGAATACCGTTTTCGTCATCGTGGCAGACCATTGTGCATCCAGTGCGGGAAAGACCGAATTACCCGTGGAAAACTACCATATCCCCTTGATCATCTACGCCCCTGGAGGACAGCTTCCCATCGGGCATGTGAAAACGATCGCCAGCCAGATGGACTTTGCGCCCACCCTGCTCGGCCTGCTCAACTGGAGCTATCCGAGTCGATTTTTCGGCCACGATGTTCTCGCCATTGATCCGGAAGAGGGACACGCCCTCATCGGCAACTATCAGAAGCTGGGGCATATCGAGGACGGAAATTTCGTCATCCTGAAGCCTGTTCACAAGACCGTATCCTATCATTACGATTTCGTGACCGGCTCAACGAAACCCGCCCCTCTGGAAAAGGACTCCTGGAGAGAAACCATCAGTCACTATCAGGTGGCGAGCTATCTATACAGACATGACCTTTACCGCGCCCTGACCCCCGAAGAATTCAGCCAATGCATGAAGGAGGGAAATGCGATCACCAGGAAGAAAACTCTGAATTTAAACGGGGTGTTTCCGCACACGCTCCTTTAAGGGGTGCCCTGAGCCAGGAATGCGATGCAGAATGACAGGGAGACAGGTCCGTTCGTTCTATCGGACTAAAAGGCTATTTCGCTGCGCGCCAAGGCAAGTATCTCCTGATAATCCCCCAGGGTGGAGACATTGAGTCCATCTCTGCAAAGATTCCCCATTCTTTCTTTGGCAGTCGCTCACAATACAGGATTTAAGAAATGTATGAAGCTCTTGCTTGATATCTACAATTCCACCCTCATGGCTTAAGAAGCCGGAAACTCTGGCTCACGGTTTCGAATGTCTGGACATCCTTGTCGAAGTAATGTCTGGCGGCAGCCACATACCGGATTCCATAGATCCATTCACCGGACATGATCCCGTAGTGGATGCACTTGAAACGCAACTGCCCTTCCTTGGTCTTGAACTCGTAGACAATCTTGGAACCCGGTATGCCCGATAGCGTCGCCGGTGAGCTTTCCAGAAGCTTGAAATTTGTGATCAGGGGATCGGACTTGATATTGTCAATTGTGACATCGGCCATTTCCTGAGGCGGCATGTTCTGGCTGTACTTTTTCCTGGTGTGCTTCAGATCCTGGTCTATCTTGAAACGCTCGACACGGATGGTCTGCAGGAGGACCCCATCGCGCGTGACAAGAAGTCCATCCACCGTGTTTGATTTCATCCAACCTTCAGGTAAAGTCACCGAATAATTCTGGGATTCTTCCCGGTAATCACCACCCACTTTGGCCCATGGGGCACAGGCCGTAATGAAAAAGAGGATCAGGACAAGCCAGTATTTTTTCGTCATATCATGTCACCTCACTCGCATTGTTTAAGATATTCCAGGATGTAAGCCCTATCCTGTGCCTGCGGCGACAGGATCAGATATCTCTGCAGATGTTCTTTTGCCTGCGGTTTCTCTCCCTTTTTTAAATGAAGCAATCCCAAGGCTTTATAGGAATTTGCGTAAGACGGGTTTTTGCCGATGGATTCCTGATAGGAAGCCATCGCCCTGTCCTGATCGCCTTGCTCGTTTCGCTGTCTGTATACCTCACCGAGAAGAAAGTGGGCATGGGCATCATCAGGTTTCTGTGAAAGAAAGCGTTCCACTTCGCGTTGAGCAATTTTATAATTTCCGGCACTGATGTTCTGGTCTGCATCAATAAGAAAAAGGGCACAGATTTTCTGAGAAAACACCTCTTCTTTTTTCATCCCGCCCTTACCAGGGTGGAGGGTTTGCAGTTTTTCATAATTTTCGATCCTTTCCTGGAGCCGGGGATGGCTCCCAAAAAAGAAGGGTTCCTCAATCTTCTGCTCCTCGACATCCTCTTTCAGACGCAGGAAAAGTTTCCCTGTCTCCGCCGGATCGTATTGCGCCGCCACAACGAGCCCAAAGCCCTCCGTATCCGCCTCCGTTTCCAGTTCCCTGCTGTAACCCTGAACGGCAGCAAGGGTTCCCACTTGCCCCAATAAACTGGCGATGCTTCCCCACACCCCGGCTGGAAGGGTAAGAACGTTGAATGTGGCCATGAAGGCTGCCTTGTTTTTCAAATCCCGCATCTGCTGCAATGCATGCCGGTGGGTGACATGGGTCATCTCATGAGCCAGCAACGTTGCCAGTTCCGCCTCATTCTCCATGCGGGTGATCATCCCTGAATGGACATAAATCGTACCGTTCGGGTAAGCAAATGCATTGAGCAGCGGATTTTTTATGATGGCAATCCGGAAGGAGACCTGTTGATGCACTTCTGCGGGATACAGCTTTTTCGCCACTTCATTGACATAGGAGACCAGCTCCTCATCCCTGCATAACAGATCACTCCTTTCCAACTTTTTCTCTTCTTCTTCCGACCGGTTCCAGAGACGCCGCTCATCGCTCTCCATCTGGAAGGATGAGGACGAACCGCCTCGAATCGGCAGAACAGATGTCGTTTCACACCCGGCAAGGAGAGAAAGTGCGATTAAGATGAAGAGATATAAGGCTTTTTTCATCAGCGGCCTGCAGGAAAATCAGCCAATAATGCGGTCATGAGAGCTTTGATATCATCCGGTTTCCTTAAATCGTATTGGTTGCCCCCTTTGACATTAAACCAGAGGATATCCCCGGAAGAATCCACGACCGCAATACTGATGGCGGCTATCCCCCCTTGCGGAACAATGACGACACCGGCCAAGGCGCCAAGGACAACGCCGGCAGCCATCAAGGCCTGTCTTCCCGCAGTAGAAATTGAATCCTGGGCATAAACAAAAATCAGTGCGTCAGCATTGCACTTGGCAAGGAAGTCATGGATGGGGCCCAGGGTATAATCAAAATGATCCACTTTCTCCTGGAACAGATTCGGCTCCGTGTACGTATGAAGGATGATGCTGGCACTGACGGCACGATACAGAGCCTGGATATCTTCCAGTTCCTCTTCGATCTCTTTTGAAACAACGACCGGTTCTACTTTGCGCTGTTTCTGTGCGAGACATTCCGTGCACGAACCTTGAACATACTTTCCGGCTTCGGCGCTCCATTCATCCTGCAGTTCCTGGATTCCCCCTGCATCCAATTCATAAACTTTTGCATCCACGGGCAGAAGACCGGGCTTCGAAATCGCCATGATTCTATTGTCGAATTGTGGATTTGTCCGGAATGTTTTCGTCGGAGCACAAGCCTGGCAGAAAATAAGCGAGAAAATAACGACCCATGCCGATTTAGTCCAAGATTCCCCTTTCATGGCATCCTCCCTCGGTCATCTTAATATTTCCAATGTCTCCATCATCATTCTTTCTGGAAGGGATTGGCATATACCCGCTTTTTATACATATTCTGCTCAACCCATTAAATTGTCAAATCAAATAATCAATAGGATTACCGATGAGTTGGCTTATCGCATACCGGTTAAATCCAGAAAAAAGGGCAGGGCCGGTAACGGCCCTGCCCTGGGATGGGAGATCAAACTACTTCTTTTTCTTGGATGGCGGCGTATACCCATCCGAAAGGGTCTTCATAAAGGCGACAATGGCCGCCTCGTCCGCTTTTGTTAAGCCCAAGTCCCCCAATTCCCCGGTGTTCACATTCTGGGCTACTTCCGGCGCCGGCCAGCAGTTTTCTGCCAGCGCTTCTGCCTCCGTGTAAGGTTCGGGACAAACCGGCTTTACATCCCTGGTGTTGTAGAAGTGAACAATGCCCTCGAGGCTTTTAAAGTACCCGTTATGCCCATAAGCTTTTACACCCTCATCAAAAGCCCTCAAGTCCACGTTGCGGAGAGTGGGGACCTTGTGTTTGCCCATGTTGGCGTCTGCGTATTTTGCATAGTCCGGCCGCGTGGCAAGGAATCCACCCAGGCCCGGATCCGCCCAGTTTGGGTCCGCAATGGTGGCGGGGTTTTCCGGATTTTTCGGGACGCCGAGGTTGTCATAGGTGAAATCGGTGAAGAGCGGGGCGCGGCCATCGATCACATGACACTTGGAGCATTTCCCCTTACCCTGGAAAAGGGCAAGCCCCTTACGTTCCTGCTTGCTCAATTCTGCCTTTCCGGGCAACGAGTAGTCATATTTCGAGGAGAAGGCATTGACCTCCGTCGAGGCCTCGTAGGCGGCGATGGAATAGCCGATTTTGTCATAGGCTGAAGCCACATTAGCGGGGTTGCAGATCTCGGGACCCCAAACTTCCTTGAAGAGCCACCCGTAAACAGAGGCGCAGACTCTTGTTACCACATCACTCGCACTGTTGAGAGCCTGTTCCTTCGGGTTCAGGAAAGGACCCAGGGCCTGTTCAGCAGCGGCACTGCCCAGCGTTTCGCCGGTGGCCCTGCCGTCCCAGAAGTTCCCTCCCGTAAACAGCCCTTTCTTGTCGACGTGGAGCACCGGGCTCTGTGTCGCATAGGCGGAGCTGGGCGGTTTCCGGTCACCGAAAGCGCCCGGAACAGACCCATCGTAGACAGCCCCGGCCTTGTTAATATTCGAATCCGGTCCTGTCCAGCCGGCATTCGGGGCATGACAGGTTGCACAGGACTGATTGTTATTGATGGAGAGTCGTTCATCAAAAAATATCGACTTTCCCAATTGTTCCTTCGGGGTGAGTGCCTGTGAAGTTGAGATCCCGATCCATCCGACGGCTAGAAACAAAATCACGAAATAAAGCAGAATTTTCTTACGCATGGTCTTCCCTCCTCTGAAATGTTGTGGCCCGTGTCTGTTTGGTCACGGACATTCCGTTATCGCCTCTCCTATTCACCTCCTTTCACAATTTGCGCGCCTGAGTTGCCTCCTTTGCTATTCTGAAACAGGAAGGAAAGAATCCATTCAGCGGCGGGGAATCCGGATCGGAACGTGGGCGGTTGCATTCAACCGAGTAAGACCCATAAAATAGCAGGGAAAGAAAAAATGGATCTGACCTTGTCCTTTCTTAATAAAAATCGATAGAAGCACCTTTTGTTCAAGTGACTTTCTTCCCATTTAGCTATTAATATACTTGTCTGGCCTTTTAACTGTCAAGCAATAAAGAATCTTTAAAAAACGCCATGTTGCGCCAAAGACATCGAAGAGATGGCCTATCTAAAAATAACGGACCCAAACGAGCAGGCAATGCTGGTTGACAAGGGCGCAGGCGGTATGTATATCGAGATACATTGAGATGAATTTCCAACCGACGAGAAACGGGGGATTTGGATGAACGAACAAGAACGGAAGGTCTCCGTCGGCCTCATTCAGGCGGCCTGCGGAGCGGACAGGGAGAAAAACCTGGCCGGCGCACTGGAACAGGCGGAACTCGCCGCCGGGCAGGGGGCGCAGATTCTCTGCTTCCAGGAACTCTTCACGTCCCTTTATTTCTGCGATCAAGAGAGCTATGACCGCTTTGGGCTGGCCGAAACGGTTCCCGGACCGACCACCGAACGCCTGCAGGAACTGGCCCGGAAACGGGAGGTGGCCATTGTCGCTTCCCTCTTCGAGAAGCGGACCGAAGGACTCTATTTCAATACCGTGGCCGTGATTGACGCGGGAGGAGAGTATCTGGGGAAATACCGCAAGATGCACATCCCCGACGATCCCGGCTATTATGAAAAGTTCTACTTTGCACCGGGCGATCTGGGATTCCGCGTCTTTTCAACCCGCTATGCCCGGATCGGGACGCTTATCTGCTGGGACCAGTGGTATCCCGAGGCGGCCCGGATTTCCGCCCTGATGGGCGCGGAAATTCTCTTCTATCCCACGGCGATCGGCTGGGCGACAGCACAGGACCAGGAGACCAACCGGGAGCAGTTCGATGCCTGGCAGACGATCCAGCGGGGGCACGCCATCGCCAACGGGGTGCACGTCGTCGCGGTGAACCGCACCGGCCGGGAAGGAGAGATGCAGTTCTGGGGCGGCTCCTTCGTTTCCAACCCCTTCGGGACGGTGCTCTGGCAGGCACCGCAGCACGAGGAGACTGTGCACGTTCAGGAAATCGATCTGTCCCTGACGGGCTTCTACCGGACCCACTGGCCGTTCCTGCGTGACCGCCGGATCGATGCCTACGGGGATCTTTCAAAACGCTTCCTTGATTGAGTCCTTCCATCTCCTATGAAGACACCGAAAGAACTGGGGTATTATTTTCCCGCCGAATGGCGCCGACACGCCGCCACCTGGCTGAGCTATCCTCACAACGAGGCTTCCTGGCCGGGAAAGATCGCGACGATTTTTCCCTCTTACCATTCGTTCATCCGGGAAATCAGCCGGGGGGAGAGGGTCAACATCAATGTGACCGACGAGGCCATGGGCCGGCATGTCCGGGAGGAACTGGAAAAGATCGGCGTCGACCTCTCGCGGATTTCCCTTTACCGCCATCCCACCAATGACGCCTGGTGCCGGGATCACGGCCCGGCCTTCCTGATCTCCGAACGTCCGGATCGGGAACCGAAAAAGGTCATCGTCAACTGGGAGTACAACGCCTGGGGGAACAAGTATCCCCACGATCTGGACAATGCCATCCCCCTTCGGATCGCCTCGCTCCTCGATCTTCCGGCGTTCAGCCCCGGCATTGTCATGGAAGGAGGGGCCGTGGATTTCAACGGCGCGGGGGCGGTGCTCACGACAACCGCCTGCCTGCTCCACGAAAACCGCAATCCCGCGTTGAACCAGGGACAGATTGAACAGGCCCTGCGGGATTTTTACGGGGTGGAACAGGTGCTCTGGCTGGGCGAAGGGATCGAAGGGGACGACACCAACGGCCACATCGACGACATGACCCGGTTCGTGTCAACCGATACGGTGATCACCATGGTGGAAACCGACCGGCAGGATGCCAACTACCCTCCCCTGCGGGACAACCTGCAGGCCCTCAAAAAGATGCGGCTCCTCAACGGAAAGGCCTTGAACATCATCGAGATTCCCATGCCTGACCCGGTCTTTTACGAAGGGCAGCGACTGCCCGCCTCTTATGCCAATTTCTACATCTGCAATGCCGGGGTGCTGGTCCCCACCTTCCGGTGCCCCAAGGATCAGCTGGCCATCGATCTGCTGAGTCAATGCTTTCCCGATCGTCCGGTGATCGGCATCGACTCCTTGGAAATCATCTGGGGACTGGGAAGCTGGCACTGCCTCAGCCAGCAGGAACCGGAAAACCCCCTTTCCTGAAGGCAGGGCCGCCCACTTCAATCAACTATAAAACGCTTTTCTTATTGTCACTTCCTGGAATTTATCCTATTATGCAGTTCTATCTGCGAAGTGCGCCTTTATGATTAAATCAGACATTCTCCAGGTTTTTCTTGATCTGTAAATTGCTGTCTTCCAGCACACTGTTGAAAGAAATATCCAGCCGGAGAGATTTCCCGCGGGATTTCAGGCCATCCTGACAAGGAGAACCGCATGCAGATTTGGAACAGACAACTTCCCGACAAGATCCCGCTGTTTAAACCCCTCCTTTCCATTGTGCTCCTGGCCTTGCTATCCATCGGGGTCTTTCTTGCCGTCTCGGATTATTACGTCAACATCCTCTTCGATCGTGTCGAAAAGCAATACCGTCAGAACCTCATCAACATCGTTTCCGTCGCCCGTCATTCGGTGGAGCCCGTCCTGAAGAAAGTCCGTTCCGGGGAGATCAGCTGCGCAGAAGCGATTGAACGGATCAGGCCGATGATCCGCGCCATGACCTATGAAGATCGGAACGGAAAGAACTATGTCTTCATGACCTCCTACAACGGGACAACGCTGGTCCAACCCCTTGACCCGGCCCAGGAGATGAAGAACAGACTGGATCTCCGGGACATCAAAGGGGTCTACATTCTTCGAGAACTGATCAAGGCGGCGAAGACGACTCCCGAAGGATCCTTTGTCCGGTATCATTATCCCCATTATTCCCATACCAAGACCATCGAGGAAAAGCTCACCTATGTCGTCGGCCTGCCGGAGATTGAATGTTATATCGCCACCGGAATGTACATGGAGCATGCCATCCAGGAACAAAGGGAAACCCTGGCCAAAATGAAATACGCAGCCATTCTGCTGCTTGTCGCCTTGCTCATCCCGATCTTTTTTGCCGTTTTCGTCATTCTCAACAAGAACAAAAAATTGCTGGCCGAGGTCAGGACCCGTATGCAGGTTGAGGAAGACCTTAAGAAGGGAGAGGAAAAATACCGATCCATTTTTGAAAATGCCATCGAGGGGATATTCCAGACCACGCCGGACGGACATTTGATCAGCGTGAATCCGGCCTTTGCCAGCTGCTTCGGTTATGAATCCCCCCGGGCGATGCTCGACAGCGGAAAGCCGATTGACTGTTACTATGCAGATCCCGGGGAGAGACAACAATTGCTCCGGATGATCAACGAAAAGGGAGTGGTTGAAGATTATCTCGTTAAAATGAAACGCAGGGACGGGGATATCCTCTGGGCCTCTCTGAGTACCAGGGTTGTCCGCAACAACGCGGGACATGTCCTCTATTATGAAGGGACCCTGGAAGACGTAACGGATCATAAAGAACAGGAAGAAAAATTCTCCAAGGTTTTTTTGACGACGCCGGACTGCATCGCCATTTCCCGGCTGGCAGACGGGCGGCTCATGGAGCTCAATCTGGGATTCGAGGATATTACGGGATGGAAGCGGAGCGAGGCCGTGGGACAAACCTCCTATGATATCGATTTCTGGGTGGAAACGTCGGAGCGCGATCTCATGGAGAAAGACCTGAAGGCAGGAGGGGATATCCTCCATCGCGAATTTCTCTTCCGGCGAAAGGACGGATCGGTGCGCAACGGCGTCTATTCCGCCCGATCCATCCAGATTGCGGGAGAGGCTTGCCTCATTTTCGTCATGCAGGACATCACCGAACACAAGCAGACCGAGGATGCGCTGCAAAAAACGGCTTCAGAGCTGCAAATGATTTTCAAAAACATGTTCAACGCCTTTGTCATCTGGGAATCCGTGTTTGATGAAGAGGGGGGATTTGTCAGTTTCCGCTTCGGCTTTTTTAACGACGCCTTTGCCCGTATCTCCGGTTTGAAAAGGGAAGAAGTGACGGGCAGGGATGTTTTTGAAGTCTGGCCCGGCACCGAACCAAGCTGGATCGAGGCGTACGGAAAGGTGGCCCTCACCGGCAACCCGGATACCTTTGACATGTATCACGCGCCAACCCAGGGATGGTATCACTGCAATGCCTACCGCCCCACGGACTCACCGGCGCAGGTCTGCGTCATCTTCGAAAACATCACCCAGGCAAACAGGCGGAAGAGGCCATTCGACAGAGCGAGGAGCAATTCCGGGGCCTTTTCGAGGCCTATCCAGGCGGCGTCACTCTGTTGAAAGAACACAGGTTCCGGAAAGTAAATTCCATGTTCTGCAGAATGGTCGGCTATTCAGCCGATGAGCTGCTGGACCGGACCCCGCGGATGCTCTTTGCGGATGTGGATGAATATGAAAGCGTCAACGGGAAGATGAACGACATGATGGCGCAGGATGGCCTGGGAATGATGGAAACGCGCGCCAGGCATAAAAACGGCCAATTGCTCGACATTTACTTGAATGCAAGCTATCTCGATCCGCAGAATCCATCAGCCGGAATGGTTGTCGCCATCCTTGACATCACCGACAGGAAACGCATTGAAAGGGCAAGCCGCCAAATGGAGCTGCAGTTGAACCAGGCCCAGAAGCTGGATGCCATCGGCCAGCTGGCGGGCGGCATCGCCCATGACTTCAACAATATCCTCATGGGAATCCAGGGAAACGCCTCCATGTCGATGATGGAATACCAGCCCGGACACCCCCAGTATCAGAGGATGAGCCGGATCGAGGAGTATGTCAAACGGGGGGCGAATCTGACCCGGCAGCTGCTGGGATTTGCCAGGGAGGGGAAATATGAACTCAAGACCCTTTCCCTGAACGACCTCCTCTGGAAGAGCACCCGGTTTTTTATCGAGACCCACAAGGAGATTGAGGCCGTCTTTTCGCTCCAGGAAGACCTTCATCCGGTGGAGGCGGATGCGGGCC
The DNA here is from genome assembly GCA_002067745.1 of Syntrophus sp. PtaU1.Bin005. Classification (GTDB taxonomy): domain Bacteria; phylum Desulfobacterota; class Syntrophia; order Syntrophales; family Syntrophaceae; genus Syntrophus; species Syntrophus buswellii. The sequence goes on along the minus strand of MVRU01000041.1, from coordinate 7,961 downwards.
AGCTGGAGCAGGTCTTCCTGAATCTCTTTATCAACGCCGGACACGCCATGCCCAAGGGAGGACGCCTGCATATTCAAACGGCCAATGTGACCCTCCAGGAAGCCGATGTGGCCGTCTTCCAGGTCAAACCCGGCGATTACGCCAAGATTTCCGTCTCCGATACGGGAATGGGAATGGACGCAAAAACCCTGGAAAAGATCTTCGAACCGTTTTTCACGACCAAATCGGAACAGGGAGGAACCGGTCTCGGCCTTGCCTCGTCCTACGGGATCATCAGGAACCACGGCGGGATCATCAACGCATACAGCGAACCGGGGCATGGCGCCACATTCCACATCTATCTCCCTTCCTCGGAGAAAAAGGTGGAAAAGGAAGAAGATTCCCTGCAGGACAAGGGGCTTCTCCGGGGGACCGGAGGGGTCCTGCTGATCGACGATGAACCCGTCATTCTGGAGCTGGGATCGGAACTCCTGACGATGCTGGGTTATACCGTCTACAGGGCGGAAAACAAAGAAGACGCCCTTTCCATCTATCAGAAAAATAAGGACCGCATCGAACTGATCATTCTGGACATGATCCTCCGGGGGACGAGCGGCTCCGAGGTTTTGAAGGCGCTCAGAGCCGTCAATCCCGAGGTGAAGGTCCTCCTCTCCAGCGGCTACGGCCTTCAGGGAGAGGTGCAGAAGGTCATGGAGATGGGATGCATCGGCTTCATCCAGAAGCCTTACAATTTTTCCGACTTCTCCCGGATCGTGCACTCGGCGCTGAATCCCCTTAAACGGCCGGACGCATTGTGATTTCGGAGCATTCTCTGCTAATTTGATCTGGGAAAAGAATGATGCTGCCTCTGAGACACCACGGTTATCTCCACTGCCAGAAATACACCAGCAGCACGCCTGCCAGCAGGATGCGAAAGACCCCGAAGGGGATGAGTCCATGGTGCGTCAGCCACTTGACCAGCGCCTTGACGGAGAGGACGGCGGTCAGCCAGCTTACGGCCAGGCCAACGGCCAGGGCCAGCATGCCGGCGGAATCGTCCAGGAGCTGCCAGTGCATGTACCCGGAATACAGTGTCGCCGCACCGAGGGTGGGAAGGGCCAGGAGAAAGCTGAACTCAGCGGCGGCAATCATGTCGAGACCGATGATAAGCCCGGCAATCATGGTGATCATGCTCCGGCTCGTGCCCGGCCACATCGACGCCACCTGCATCATCCCGATGAACAAGGCCTGCCGGTAAACCATCGTATTGATGTCCGAGATGCGGGGCCGGTTGCGATGCCGAATCCAGAAGAAATACTCCACGGCGATCATCAGGACCCCGCCCGCCACCAGGGCGTACACCACGGGCAGCGGCCCGAAGAGATACGTTTCAATGGGTTCGTGAAACAATTTTCCGAAAACGGCAGCCGGAAGGAAGGCGATGAGCAGGAGTCCCAGCAGCTTGAGTCCCTGCTGCTCGGATTCCTCCAGAGACGAAACCGGCCGACGATCCGCAACGGCCATCACGGCCCCGCCGAGACCCGCAAGCATCTGCCTGACACGCTTGCGATAAAGCCCCAGAACGGCGAGAATCGCCCCGAGCTGGATGACGATGTTGAAGGAATCCAGGGCGTCGTTTTTTTTCATGAGCGCCCCCAGGGGACCGCGCGTTTCACTGAACTCCGTCATGCCCAGGGCGTGATTGGCCAGGATCAAGTGACCGGTTGACGAGATGGGGAGGTATTCCGTGATGCCCTCGACAACACCCAGAACCGCGGCTTCCCACACGGCGATCTTCCTCTCGGATGTGGGGAATTCGGGCGACGGGGTCGCCGACGCGACAGGCGCAACCGCAAGAACCATGAGGACAAGAATTCCAAGGAGGACGTTCCGGAAGGATTTCTTGATTGTATTACATTCCATTATCTTCGCTTTTTGCCTTTAGACGTGTGGCCGAAATAAGGAGTGCTCCGCTTCCGGTTCTTGAGGGTTAAAGTAAATCATTCTATCCCGATCTTTGCGCAGAATTTTCTTTTTCCACGCCTGCGCCACGTTAAGAATCCTTCTTCCGGCCCATTCACCCTCAACCGGCTTTTTCAACTGACTCGGTTTTCCCTTTACCATTTCGCCACAGCATCCTCCAGCTAAAAAAGCTGAACCGAAAGGATTATGATCGTCATAGCGGATTTTTGCGGTGATGGAACAGATCCATTGAATCACCTGCTTTTACGGAAGCCCCTGTATCCCAAAATCCTTTCGAGCTTTCTTGAGGTCCACGGCTAAAAAACGCCTGCTTTTGTCCACAAAAACCCCTTTGGATGAAAGGGCATCCACGAGTTCCGGTTCCATTTTCATCAGCTCTTCCAGCCGTTTCCTGGTTTTCTCTTTGTTCAAACGATAGTCTTCACTTAGGGCATTATTCATCGAGATTCCTTCCCAATCTCCCTTTTTGAAAGTCCATGCAAGGATTGTTTCATCTTCGGGCAGGGAAAAGAGTACAACCCGCAGATCCTCCTTCCCCATGACGTTCTTCACTTTGCTGCTTTGCAGGACAGCCTGCCTGCTCAACGCACCTACCAGCAGGGCTGCTTCAAGAGGAGAAGCCCCTTTTTCTGTCAGCACCTGACCAGGGGGCCTGATTTCGACGATTTCCCTTTTGAAGAGCCTCCTGCTTTCAGTCTCCGTGTTCACATCAATGCGTTCATTCCCTTTGAACAGGTTTTCACAGCAGGCCTCAAACCAACGATCGACAACCTGTGGAGCGCCATCCGCAGCACGAAAGAGGCTCAATATTTCGCCTGCCCGCTTTCTCACGGCGCTATCCTCGGAAAATACCCAGGCGGTCAGCGAGGCTGCCAGAAAGTCACGAGACACCATGCCCCCCTCAGGCGTCCTGAGGTCCCAGGTGAACTTGTTTTTTGAAAGGATCTTGATCTTGGCTGGATTCGCATAATAGCTGATTTTTCGATCCCAGCTTAGAATTTCCACATTAATGTTCAAGACCGTGTCTTTCACATCCTCCGTGGTGAACTCAAAGCGGGGTTCCATCGGCGGACTCGGCCACCAGACCTGATCCTTGCTCTTGGGTATCGTGAACACATTGTCATCGGGATGGAGAACGACAACGGGCACATCGGACCTCTCGTGCAGTTGAAAGGTGATGCGAACCACCAAATCCGCATTGGTCCTGTTCTGGACCCAGAACTTGAACCAGTAAAGGGGATTTTCCTTGGTTTCCAACCCGACATTGTTTTTGAGATAGTAGGGAATTGTTTCGAAGGTTATCTTGCTGGGCTCCACTTTCAAAGGGGTGACATCCTGTTTAGCCTTTTGCCAGCTGGCCGTGGGAAGAAGGTCGCACATTTTCAACAGGCCCAGCAGTGTCGATATGAGAACCAGGATCTGTGTAATGATGCCCGGCCAGGTTTTCAGAAACTCCAAGAAAGGATTGTTCTTCTCATCGGTTGTCGGCATAATCGGTCAATCCTTGAGGAGCCCGATGGCATCCGTCACCATCAAATCCCCCACGGTCCTCCGGGTAAAAAGACGGGTTTCTCTGGCCCGTATTGTTTCAACGATGTACTCGACATCGTCCAGCCTGTTCAGATCCTGCCAATACTTCTTCCATTGCGCAACATTAACTGGCCCCACATTGTGCTCCATAAGTGCGAAGAGGGCATTGCCGCCATGATGAGGAAGAAGTTCCTCGTTGAACCATCGCACTCCCAAACCGATACTCAGTTTGGGGCTGAGAAGAAACGTCTCACTCGATGGTGCGCCACTTTCTCGAAGCAGATCCCATCTGGCGTTCAGGCTGTTAAATGTGGACGGGATGAACTGGAACAACCCCAGGGCGCCGGCTTTTGAAAGTGCGGTCGAACAGAAGAGGCTTTCCCGTCGAACAATGCTGTAGAGGAGTTCCGGACTCGCCTGATCCCCCGTTCCTGCCTGTTGGGCGACCGCCGCCAGTATCTCTTTCCGGAAGCATGGGGGATATGCCGTTGACAGGTAAAACTTGACGCGTTCCATGGCGGCCCGCTGTTCATTGCGGCTTTTTTCGGGAATTTCCCTTCCTTCAATGATAATGGACATGGACAAGGGCCAGTCCCCTGCCTGGCCGACTTTATCTGAAATCTGCAGGAAGTTTGTTGCAATATCGTCCTTATCATCCAGTGACTCAGCCGCCGCAAGGGCATCCTGACGCAAGGCGAGCAGCACAGCGACCTGGGGGAAAAGACCCGATTTGTCCAGTTCCTCAAAGGTCAAATCCTCCAGGCGCTTTGACGGGATTCTTTCCCGCAGCCGCAGGTAAGCTCCAAACACAGCCCGGTACAATCCCGTGTCGAGCGCCGCCTTAAGGCGGAGGTGATAGGGAGATCCTCCCGACAGATGTACATTGTGTCTGCTCTCATTATAGAGATTCCGCAATTCTTTCCTGGTCGCTTCATCGGGCAGGAGAGACTGCGAAGCCTTGTCTCCCATGCGGAGATGCATCCGGGCTCGGAGGGCGTAATAATCAAAGGGGCTTGTTTCGATAATTTTTTTGAAATATTTCTGTGCCTGCCTGTGGTCGCCCCTGTCAGCCGCTATGCGCCCCATCCAGAAGAGGGCATTGAGGTGATACGGCCCCTCCGGAACTCTCCGTTCGAGGTCTTCCAGGAGGGCCTGGGCAGCCTCTCTGCCCTGGTCGCTGTTTCTCCCGTATAAAATCATGGCAGAGTCCATCCCGGAGTAGCTCGCAAAATCACTGCGCCCTTTGAATTTCCTCAACTCTTCGTAACACTCCAGTGACCGATCGACCTTTCCGGAATAGTTATACTCCTGGGCAAGTTCGTAAAGGGCGTCGTCCGCGCGGCTCCCGAGAGGGAAGTCGGTCAGGATTCTCTCGAAAGCCTTTAACGACTGGCCCTTATCTCCTTTTACTCTCAGGGCGCGGCCCATATAATACAGGGCGTTTTGAGCCAAATCAGGATCATGGGCCGAATCGGCAACCTCAGCCAGCCAGGCCAGCTTCTCTTTTCGTTCAGTTTCTTTATAGGAGCTTTTCATCATGGCCAGATAGAAAGTTGCCTCCGCCCGGACCTGAAGGTTTTTGCCCTTCCGGGCCTCTTCCAGGAACTTCGCGGCATCAGAATAACGCCTTAATTCATATAGCCGGCGTCCGCGCAGAAGAGCGATATGATCCTCTGATGCCATTCCGGCCTCCACCAGCCTCTGGAGAAGCATTTTTTCGGATACACTCAGATCAATCGCCCTGCTGACCGCCAGGTAGTCAAGAAAGAACCTCTGCGCTTCCCTTGGCATATTTGAACGTTCGGCGAGCAGGGCCGACTGCCGTTTTATGTCTTCATCGAGTATTGGCAGCGATTCCAGGACGGGCAGGCGAAACATTCCCCGGACCAGTCGGGCTTTTAAAATCTTATCCGCCGAACTGATCAGCTTGGGAACATCCTTTATATCCAACAACGGATCGGAATTGCGAAGTTGAAGGAGACGCCATAAGGCCACCCCGGCAAGACCGCTCCTTCCCCACTTCTCCCTGGAGGAATCAGCGGCAGCCCAGGCGACGATTCTTTCGAAGCGGATCTCCGCTTGCCGGGTCTCCCCTCTTAACCGGTGCACCTCCCCCAGAAGAAACATATAAACGGGCCAGAGCGGTGACTCCTCTCCAACTTTTCTGCCGATATTCGCCAGTCGATTCATGTCGGCTGATTCAGCTCTGGAAGGGTCTTCCGTGTAGAAAAGCATCTCCGTGAGATCGACCGGGGGTGTTTCCTGTGGTGCTCGACAGCCCAGCAGGACCATACTGAGAAACACCAGGCACAGAAAGAAAAACGCCTGCCTCCGGTTTGTCTTGGATTTTAATTCAGATTCCAGGAAAGAAAAGGGGGAAGAAATGGAAGTCACCTCCTTCAAGGAGATCTCTTTTTCAAAGACCTCTTTGAACTGTAACCGCCAGGTTGAAATTCGACGATTTTTTTGAACATACAGAAAGGCCATTGCCGTCTCCTGCCAAGGTTAACAATGCACCCCACAGCATGTTTCTAGACTTGATTTTCACGGATTATATTATGTTATCTCCTTTTAATTATTGCAACTCATTTTCTTTTTCCCGGATCTCTATCATAAAAGAAGCTTACAGCCGGATAAGGTCGTGGTGTTCCTCTTCCGGTTCATGAGGGTTGATGTGAATCATCACATCCCCCACGTTGGGAAACGCTTCAAAAAGGCATTTCTTAATAATCACCGTTACCTCATGGGATTGTTTTACCGTCATTTGGGGATCCATCTCCAGTTTGAGGTTGACGATCAGGTACTGGCCGGAACGGCGGCAGCGGACCTCGTGGACGCATTCGACTTCCGGTATTCTATCTACAATGGCCTTTATGTCGCCAAGAATTTCCCGGGGAGGCTGGCCATCCATCAGGTCGTGGGCTGCGTTATGGAACGTTTCCCAGCCGATATAAAAAATAAAGAAAGCCGTAAGGCCGGCGGCCAGCGGATCCATAATCGACAGTCCCCAGTAAGCCCCTCCTACACCGATCAGCGTTGCTACGGAGGAAAGGGCATCCTTGCGGTGATCTTTTGCAATGGCGTCCACCGCCGGGCTTTCCAGACTCTGGGCTGTCCATTGTGTGTAACGGAACAGGATCTCTTTGGCAAGAATCGTTGCCAAGGCAGCGGAAACAGCGATCCAGTGCGGCTTCAGATAGGTCCCTGCCAAGATGGTCCGGCCTGCATTAAAGAGGATCGCGCCGCCCGTAGCAAAAATGCCAAGAGAAACCAGAATCGCGGAAAGACTCTCCGCCTTGCCATGACCATAGGGATGATCCTCGTCAAAGGGTTTGCGTCCGATCTTGAGCGCAATCATGGTGAAAAGCATGGCCGCAAAATCACAGGCGCTCTCCATGCCATCCGCCAGAACGGCTTCCGAATTGCCGAAATAACCGGCCAGCAGTTTCATAACCATCAGGATCGCATTGATCACGAAACCGATGGTTATGACGCGGTCCGCCATTTCAAATCTTTCGTCTCTATCCATTAACTTCCCCGAAGATTGATTGACATTGACTTTTCGGCTAATGTTTCTATCGTTCTATTTTTTTCTCAGACGAGGATTTGCGTCCCGTCGCATCTTCTCCAGTTTGCAGAATAACCAACGGCAAGGCATTGTCGCCCTCGGAAGGAATGACCCTATTCAGGTAAATGGACAACGCTGGAGGACTATGCGAGCTGAAGCGACGAAGGTTTGCGTTCAGGAGGGAAGAGCGATAGGCGGTCCGCGATAGGGGAAAACCGGGAGGGCAAAGATAAACAGGGAATTTAGGGAAAAAGCCTTAAAGTTCCCGCTGCATGGCGAAATAATGACAGGCAATCGCAGCCCCGCCATGACCAGAAAGGGCATCGACAAAGGCGTCTTAATTTTCAAAGCGGGGTCGGCGGAGAAGATTTTCTGTTTTTCGAAAGAGCGGGTGAAATGCTTCAGCGGTTCGTCATCATAATGGACTGAAACAGCGATGAGAGTCAATATGGCCACCGTCAGGGCGGCGATGGGCAACTGCAGTTGAAGGGTTTTTCTCATGACGGGGGACTCTCAATATAGTTTGATCCAGACCGGAAAAACGTGCAATTCATGAAGCGCTTCCAGCAGTTCCAAAATACCCAACAGCCAGATGAACCAGAGGGCATCGAAAATATGTTTTCGAAACAATTTTGGCGCCACAAGATATTGCTGCGGTTCTCTGAGGAGCGAATACTTCGGGAAGAACGCCGGAGTCGAACGCAAATAGGCTGCAAAGGCTTCTCCGTGTCTTTTCAGCAGGTCCCTTTCTTCACTTTTTATGACGAACGGATAATACAGAGCGAAAACCAAGATGGCAAAGATCGGCATTGTAAAGGTTTCCGTTGCACAGCCCACACCGGTCGCACCGAGAAAGCTGAAGAAATAAAGAGGGTTCCGACAGATGGAATAGGGTCCATCC
>MVRU01000040.1 GCA_002067745.1 Syntrophus sp. PtaU1.Bin005 | reverse complement strand
TCGCCACCCTCATGGCGCGGTTATCCTCTCACAGCGGAGCAGCGAACTCTTCGCATCCATTACCGAGGAAGCCCGGCAACGATTTTTCCGGATTCAGGGGAAACGGCGCGTAGAGAGAGAATATCTTGCCTACGACAGTACGTCCGTTTCCAGTTATTCCAAATGTCTCAGGCAGGTGCGTTACGGGAACAGCAAGAATCACGAACTCCTGGAACAGATCAACCTGGCTTTGCTTTTCGGGCAAGAATCCCGTTTGCCTTTCTATTACCGGAAACTGGCAGGAAACATTCCCGATGTGAAAACCCTGAGAAAAGTTCTGGCCGACATGAACACCCTGGGGTATGAGAAGATCAACGTGGTCATGGATCGGGGCTTTTTCAGTGCCGCCAGCATCAACGACCTGTATCGGCATCATATCACGTTTCTGATTGCCGCCAGGTTATCGCTGAAGCTTGTGCAGACCCATTTGGAATCCGTTCGGGATCAGATGCGCAACTGGACGCATTATGATCAGGACTATCAGCTTTACGCCTATTCCTTGCCGATTACATGGAGCTATGTCCAGGATCGACCCTATCGAGGGGACACGCTCAACGCGGATCGCCGGATGTACCTTCATCTCTATTATTCCCCTGATCGGGCCTTGGAAGATGAAAAAGCCTTCAATAGTCGGTTGGCCAATTTGCAGGCGGAGTTGGAAAGCGATCAGCGCCATCCTGATCACGAGAAGCAGTACGCCCAATATTTTGAGATGAAAACCACACCGGTTCGAGGCATGAAAATCATTGCCAAGGAAGAGGCCATTGCAGAGGCGAAACGCAACTACGGTTACTTCGCTCTGTTGAGCAACGAAATCAAAGACCCTATTGAGGCCCTTTCGACCTACAGGAACAAGGACCTTGTGGAAAAGGCCTTCGAAAATCTGAAAGAACGGCTGAACCTCCGCCGCCTGTCTGTTTCCTCAGAACAAAGCTTGGACGGCAAGCTGTTTGTGCAGTTCATCGCCCTCATCTTTCTATCCTACATCAGCCGTAAAATGCAGGAAAACAAACTCTTCAAGGACTATACCCTACAGGAAGTTTTAGATGAACTCGACAGGATCGAGTGCTTTGAAGTGCCGGGGAAGAAACTACAGCTTGGTGAAACAACGAAACACCAAATGGATCTCTACGCAAAACTGGGCGCCACACCTCCCCCCTCGCTACAATGATCCGGGAATTCAGGAAGCATATGTAAACTTGTGCGAAAGTCGAGTTATTCATCTCCACGCACCGGACATGTAATGATAAATTACAAATAATCTGTCTTGACAAGATCTCCATATTCAATCATATTCCGTGTTGTTTTATTTAGCATAAAAATCAGCATCAGGAGGCTTCATGAAAATTATTATCGACGGAAAGGAAATCGAGTTCAGCCCCGGACAGACGATATACCAGGTAGCCAAGTCTGCCGGTATCCATATCCCCGTATTGTGCCACCAGGAACAGGTTAAACCCGTTGGCGCCTGCCGCGTGTGCGTGGTCGAGATTGAGGGGGCGCGCTCCTTGATGGCCGCCTGTGCGATGCCCGCCGGCGACGGGATGGTTGTGTCCACGAATACCGAGCGGGTGCGGAACGCCCGCAGGATCATCGTGGAGATGCTCATGACCCAGGGCCACCACAACTGCATCACCTGCGAATCAAGCGGTGACTGTGTTCTGCAGGATCTGGCCTATGAACTCGGCCTCGACGCTCCGCGCTTCGATGGGCCTGCGACCCTCCTTCCCGGTGAAACGGGCAATGAAATGATCGTGCGCGACATGAACAAGTGCGTCCTCTGCGGCCTTTGCGTGCGGGCCTGCAACGAGATCCAGGTCAATCTGGTCCTCGATTATATCGGCAGAGGATCGAACTCCAAGGTCGGGCCTCCCTTCGGCCAGCGTTATGAAGAATCGAACTGCGTCTTTTGCGGGGAATGCCTGCGTGTTTGCCCTGTTGGAGCCCTGTACGAAAAGCAGGGGCGTTTCCAGGGCCGAACCAGGGACCTGGAAAAGGTCCGGACCACCTGCAGCTACTGCGGGGTCGGCTGCCAGATGGATGTCCGCGTCAAGAATGGCAAAATCGTCAAGGTAACCACGGACCGTGAAGGGATGCCCGCGCCGAATTTCGGCAGCCTGTGCATCAAGGGACGGTTCGGTTACGATTATGTTCACCATCCCGAACGTTTGACCAAGCCCTTGATTCGAAGGGATGGAGAGCTGAAGGAGGCCTCCTGGGACGAGGCCGCAGGTTTTGTGGGTGAAAAGCTGGCTTCGATCAAACAAGCTCACGGGGCCGATGCCATCGCGGGGCTGTCATCGGCGCGCTGCACCAACGAAGAGAATTACCTGTTCCAGAAGCTCCTTCGCGCGGTGGTCGGCACCAACAATGTGGACCATTGTGCCCGTCTCTGACACAGCTCCACAGTGGCCGGTCTGGCCGCTTCCTTCGGTTCCGGAGCCATGACCAACTCGATCACCGACCTGGGCCAAAGCGACTGCTTTCTGATCACGGGGTCAAATACCACAGAGAATCATCCTGTCATTGCAACAGTCGTCAAACGCGCCATAACCCAGCGGGGCGCCAAGCTCATTCTGGCCGATCCGCGCAACATCGAACTGGCTAAGTTCGCCACAGTGCACCTGCGCCAGAAACCGGGGACGGACATCGCCTGGATCAACGGCCTGATAAACATCATCATCGATGAAGATCTCCTGGACAGTAAATTCGTTTCCGAGCGCACCGAGAATTTTGAGGCCGTCAAGGAGGCTGTGAAAAAATATACACCCGAGTATGTCGAAAGCATTACATCAATACCAGGAGAGGATCTCATCGAAGCCGCCCGGCTCTATGCAAAGGCAGGGGCCGCTTCCATCCTTTACGCTATGGGCATCACACAGCATATCACCGGCACGGATGCGGTGAAATCCCTGGCCAACCTGGCCATGATCACAGGCAATATCGGGAAACCCGGCACAGGAGTCAATCCCCTTCGGGGCCAGAACAATGTTCAGGGAGCCTGCGACATGGGCTGCCTGCCCGGCAATTTCACCGCGTATCTGCAGGTGGCCAACGAGGAACATCGCAGGAAATTCGAGGATGCATGGGGAGTGGAACTGAATCCCAATCCGGGGCTCACCATTCCCAGGATCATCGAGGGGGCAGGAGCAGGAACCATCAAGGCTCTCCTGGTCATGGGCGAAAATCCCATGATGTCCGACCCTGATCTGTCCCATGTCGAACATTGCCTGTCGAAGCTGGATCTGCTGGTTGTGCAGGATATCTTCCTCAACGAAACTGCTTTACTGGCTGATGTCGTTCTGCCTTCATGCACATGGGCCGAAAAGGAAGGCACGTTCACCAATACCGAGCGCCGGGTCCAGATGGTTCGCAAGGCCGTAAGCGCTCCGGGTGAGGCCAGGAATGACTGGGAAATCCTGAAGCTCCTGGCGAACAAAATGGGGGCTGGCTGGAAATACGCAACAGCAAAAGATGTCATGGACGAGATCAACAATGTGACCGCCTCGTACAAGGGCATTACCTACGAGCGCATTGGCAAGACCGGCATTCAGTGGCCCTGTCCCACCCTCGATCACCCCGGCACGCCCATTCTGCACGGAATCACCTTCACGAGAGGAAAGGGCCTCTTCTCGGTCACCGAATACGTTCCGGCCGCCGAGCAGACGGATGAGCAGTTCCCCTTCGTACTGACGACGGGCCGCATCCTGTACCAATACCACACCGCCACCATGAGCCGCCGCTCTCTGGGGCTTGTCTCCCGGACACCGGAGGCCTTTGTGGAAATACACCCCTCTGACGCGAAAGAGCTGGGAATCAAGCCGGGTGACGAGATCGAAGTGTCCTCGCGACGAGGTTCGATTACGCTCAAAGCTGACGTCGGAAAGCGCGTTGAGAAAGGTGTGGTCTTTATTCCCTTCCACTACAGCGAAGCCGCTGTCAACCGGCTGACCATCGCAGCCCTCGACCCGGTGGCCGATATACCGGAGTACAAGGTCTGCGCCGTTAAGCTTAGGAAATGCGCTTAATCAAAAGTTCATCTCCCCCGTTAAGGTATTCAGGAGTAAGACGAGCATAATCGTTTATCTCCTGAATACCTTTCGTTTTTCCTTAAGACGCTCCTTTGGAGACACGCTTGTCATCTGAGGAGATTTTTTTCCTTGAATTTATTTTCAATTGCCTATAAAGGGGGGAGCGTATTTTAGAGTGGGGATTTTATATTGATTCAAGGAGGTATTCATAGGTGAGTAACGAAAATTTAGAGAGCAAGCGTTGGATCATTGCCGGAGCTGCCATCGTCATGCAGCTGTGTCTGGGTACTGTCTATGCCTGGTCAGTTTTCAAAAAACCTCTCATGACCGTTCACGGATGGAGTGAGCCGAGCACCCAGGCCACCATGATGATTCTGATGGCCATGATCGGCATCTCCGCTGCGTTCGGCGGCATGCTGGTGGACAAGAAGGGGCCGAAGTTCGTCGCTACGATCGGCGGTATCCTTTTCGGCCTTGGAACCCTGATAGCCGGCTACGCCGACCAGGTAGGGAGCCTGCCGCTGCTGTGGCTCGGCTTTGGTGTCATAGCCGGCCTGGGTAACGGGTTCGGCTATGTGACCCCGATCGCCACCCTCATCCGCTGGTTTCCTGACAAGCGCGGCCTGGTCACGGGGCTGGCCGTCATGGGCTTCGGCGCCGGCGCGTTTTTCATGGGTAAAATCGCCCCCGGCATGATCCTCTCCATGGGAATGGCTAAAACATTCTACATCTGGGGCGTTATCTTCCTGATTGCCGTAACAGGCGCCGCTCAGTTCTACAAGAACCCGCCCGCAGGATGGCTGCCCAAGGGATTTTCTCCTTCAGCCGGAGGTGGTGTTTCCGCGGCCGATTCCTTCACCTTTAACCAGGCCCTTAAAACTCCCCAGTGGTATTTGCTTTGGGGAATGCTGTTCCTGAACGTCTCCGCCGGACTGGGACTGATTTCCCAGTTGTCCCCCCTGGCGCAGGATGTCATTAAAAAGGCGACGCCGGGGATCACCCCCGAAGCGCTGGCCGTGGCCGGTGGTTCCATTGTCGCGATTTCAGCTATTTTCAACGGCCTGGGCCGTCTCTTCTGGGCCTGGACCTCCGATCTGATCGGGAGGAAAGGGGTTTTCATGACCATGTTCGCCACCCAGGCTGCCCTTTACATTTACCTGCCTCAGATTGCCAATGTGACGATGTATACCATTGCCGCCTGCTACCTTCTCGCCTGTTACGGCGGCGGATTTGCAACCATGCCCGCCTTTGCCGCGGATTCCTTCGGACCCGCCAATATCGGCAGAATCTATGGCATGATGCTGACGGCGTGGGGTTGCGCCGGTGTTGCCGGACCGCTCGTTTTCTCAAGCCCGGCGATCAAGCCTGTTGCACTTTATGTGGCCGCGGGTCTTTTGATTGCCGGTTTTGTTCTGGCACTGATCTACAAGAAGCCTGAAAAGGCCTAAGGAAACCCTTCATCAGGGAAATATCTTATATCTTAAAAGAAGGGCGCCGTTGAAAGAGATGATAAACGGCGCCCTTCTTTGCGTCATCTTCCCGTCCACTTATTCTGGGTCATGCTGCGTTTTCCCCGGCCTTCATGGTTCCTCGTTAACACCCACAAGGGGAAGCTCCTTTTCAAGGGAGAAATAGACGAGGAACCTCTTGCGAGCGTTATTGCCCTCAGAATCCTGGCGATATTTCCGTCTTGACAGGGATTCAATCTTGTCCGGATCGGATTCTTCTTTTGTCTTAAGGAGATACAGCCGCTTCCCTTTCCAGGTCTGACCGGCCTCAATAAACAGATAGACGGCATGCGGATTGGATTGAAGATTCTGATGCGTCAGGCGGTCGGCAGTTATAAAGGCAATCTGTCCATCCTCCAGAATGTGGGGTCTGCTGTATATCGCAGCATCGACTTTCCCGGCTGAGTCCGCCGTAGCCAGGATTCCCGTTCCCTCCGTCTGATCGAAATAAGCTTTCAGATCCATGATGTTCCATCCTTTCTGGTCTGTGTACAACTGTTGGTTTTTATGGCCTTAGCCCTCTTTCGCCGCATCCGTCACAACGCGGTCCATCCCCGGTGGTGCTGATTCAACCTCTGTTCGAGTGAATCTCCTCTATCAAGAATAATAATATTAATCATTTTTCCAAAAAAATAAATTCCAGGTCTTTAAAAAAATGACGACAATTTATCAAATTTTTTAGCGTGCTGTCTTGCTCGGAAATGAAAACGGAAGAAAACAAAACTCTTGACAGTCGCCATCGACATGCCGTAGCAAAAGATCAGAAATCGGAGAGGGTCTGGAAATGGCTGAGATTAAAAGTACGCTGGATCTGATCATGGAAAGGACGAAAGGACTGACCATGACGGAGGAGGAAAAAAAGGCCCTGCATTCCCGTGAACTCGGAGGCAAAGTCAAGGGATGGGTGCAGAAATGCATCGATGGGACCCTGGATCTTGCGCGTCTCAAGGAGGAAATACAACAGGAAAAAGCCAAAGAGCCTGAGCTGCGGCCTGCCCTCCTGAAGGAGCTTCTTGACAGGGTCGATCCAGACGGCAACAGTGAACGGGTTTTCCAGATGATGGAAAGCATTCTGCATCGTGACACCGCCCCCCTGCGGGAGCTGATCGGTGGATACCGAACCGAACTCAGTGAAAAAGAGCGGGAGCTGGCGGCAAAGGCAATAAGCGATCTGTCGCAACAGGGCATTTCCGGTTCAGCGGTGGTTCCGAACCTTGATCGGGATCCCCTGTGGATAAAGGTTCGGGAGCAGTTAAAGGACCGTTCCATTCAGAAAATCCGGTCGGCGGTAGCGCGTTAAAGATAGCTGAACCAGAAGGATTCAATCCTTTCGAAATTTCTCCGGACCGCTTCCCGGCCGACAACAACGTTTCCATGCCCCGGGAGAAGGACCTCAACGTCCAATTGGCTGATTCGTATGAGACTCTCCTTCATCAGTTTTCCGTCTCCACCGGGAAGGTCGGTGGTGCCGATTCCATCTTCAAAGGCCACATCCCCGCAGAAGAGGGCTTTCTTTTCCGGCCAGTAAAGGCACAGCGAACCGGGTGAATGCCCCGGCGTAACAAGAACCTGAAGCCGCACCCGGCCGATGTCCAATTCCCCCGCCTGCAGCAGGATGTCCGGCTCCGGCATTGGGAAGGAAAGGCTGGCCAGCTTGGTGAAATACAGAAAATCTTCCTGGCCCATCATGGACAGAGTCGGCTTTCGGAACATCGTCATGGCATCGAGATGATCGGGATGTGCATGAGTGGCGAGAACGACATCAATCTGCCCGGTTGAGAGGTTTAAAGCTGAAAGGCCCCGCCGCACCTCACCGAAGAGATGGCCGTATCCCGGGTCAATAAGGATCGTTTTATCTCCGAGAATTAAAAAAGTATTGCTGTTGTTCTCCCTGTTGCTTTCCCAAAGGAAGGCATAGAGATCAGCCTGGATTTTTGTCAGCATCGACCGTTTTTTCCTTCATTAAAATGTGATTTCCAGCTTCACTTCCGGCTCAAAGATCTCACCGAGAGATTGAAGTCTCCTCCTTGAAGACATATCCGAAAAACCCGAAGTCAAAGCCTCCAGCATTTCCAGGCGGTTTTTTTCCTCCGCCCTTCCGCTGATGTCGCGCAT
Source organism: Syntrophus sp. PtaU1.Bin005 (assembly GCA_002067745.1). Taxonomy (GTDB): domain Bacteria; phylum Desulfobacterota; class Syntrophia; order Syntrophales; family Syntrophaceae; genus Syntrophus; species Syntrophus buswellii. The sequence continues at coordinate 16,781 of MVRU01000040.1, read as the reverse complement.
GGGACCGGTATTCTCCAGGGGAGAGAGGGAGAGAGAAAAAAAGCTCCAGCTGTTGATGTCACTAGATTGCCGTTCTTTTCCGCTTGGCTCCCCTTCCTGAGGGGATAACGGCGGAAACATGCCGGAATCCGGAATATCCATGGGCGGAAAAGGAGGGGGTACCCGATCATTTTCCTGGATGGGAGAGCTCAGCAACAGATCGCCCCTGATATGGAAAGGGCTCCTGGGGGAAAAAACCCCCTGTGCACAGCAGTTCCAAGCGGGCAGATACAACAGGAAGAAAATCGCCACGAGCGGGAAAACCGTCCCGATCCATTTCCGGTGCGTCTTCATCTGCGTCCTTCTTTTCCGTATCCTAGAAAAAGGAGGATTCTCTGGGCAATTTAAGGGACTGATTGGCGTACAACGGATCGTTCAATTTCATCTTATTCAAAGACAGAAGGACGTTGAGCGGTGTTTTATGCTTGCGGGCGATTGTATCCAGGGTATCTCCCCGCTTCACCCTGTAGGTGATGTGGCCGGTTGCCTTCCTCCGGGTGCTGGTTGCCTCCGCTGCCGGGACGGTTCGCTCCTCCTGGGATTCAGCAACCACCGCGGTTTCGGGAATCTTGATTGTCGTTCCTGCCAGAAGAGCATCGCCGATCTTCATGCTGTTGAGCCTGCAAAGTTCCCCCACCGTCGTACGGTGTTCCCGGGCGATGGAGCCCAGGCTGTCTCCCCGCCGGACCTCGTATGACGATGTTGAAGATGCGCCTCGAAGGGAGTCCCGGTTTTTTGCGATTTTCACGGCCCTGTCCGCGGACCCGCCATCGGGAACGCCATCGCCATGGCCATCGTCTTTCACCTTTATCCTGTTCCCGGCATACAGGGGATCCTTCCAGGTTCGTCCGTTCAGCTTCAGCAGGTTGTCCGGCGTTGTTCGGTAACGTCGGGCAATGGTAGCCAGAGTTTCACCTCTCTTGATCTTATGGAAGACGCTCCCCTGCCCTTCCGGTTCAGAAATCTGTGATAAACTGGATTTTTTTATCTCCCTTTTCCCTGTCTCCTCCGAGGTCTCAGAGGTTACTGATTGTGCAATCTTCAGTCGCTTTCCTGCAAGCAATGGATCTGAAATCCCCATCGAGTTCAATCGCGCCAATTCGGAAAGGGACATCTCGTAGCGGAGGGCGATCTTCAGCAGGGTTTCCCCCCTCTTCACTCTATGGAACTGAACGGAAGAAGAACTTGGTCCCTTCGCCTTACCGGAAGAGGGTCTCGGAGCCGATGAGGCGGCGACTGCCACTCCCTTTTTCCCAGCTCCGGCACCCTGCTCATGACGGACCAGAACGGCGGGTGACGCCGGTGGCGTCAAGGGAAGTGACGGTTCAAATTCCAGGATCGCGTTTCCCACAGTTTCCGCTATCCTTGATTGAAAAACCGGATCTTTCAGCCACTCTTCCTCCTCCATGTTGGAAATGTAAGCCGTTTCCACAAGAACCGAAGGTATTTCGGGAAGCTTCAATACCCGCAGCTGGGCTTCCTGCACGGCCTTGAATTTCACATGACCCACCCTCTCAAGGTGATTCAACACCAACGTTCCAAAGTTTTTTGACATGTTCCGGGTATTGGTCTGACACATATTCAGGATGATGGGATCAGAAGCTTCATGGGAATCGCCATTGGGGGAACCACCGACCATGTCGGCAAGGTTTTCCTTGTTTGCCAGAATCCTGGCCGCCGCGCTGCTTGCCCCGTCCACGGAAAGGCAGTAGACGGAACTGCCCCGCGCGTCCCTGTTAGCAGCGGCATCAGCGTGAATGCTGATAAACATCGCTGCGCCATATTCCCGTGCGATCTTCAGCCGTTTTTTAAAAGGGACATAGTAGTCGCCGTCACGGGTCAAGAAGGCGCGATAACCCGGTTGCTGGTTTAAATGGGTCCTGAGTTTCCTGCTGATCTCCAGAACGACATCCTTCTCATAGGTTCCCCCCTGGCCGATGGCCCCCGGATCATCCCCGCCATGTCCCGGATCGATCACGATAATTCGATCTCTTTGCTGCTGCCTGGCCTCAGCTCTCTCCTCCAGCTCCTTTTTTTCGACATCCGGAAATTCGATGTCGATAACGATCCGGTACGGTTTGTCTTTAACCCTCTTTAAATTAAAAACCCTTGTTTTTACTTTTTTATCGAGGAAAAAATCCACTTTATGCCGATATTTGCCGACGGATTCGTGCTGTATTTTTTCAATGCCCTTTTTATTCAAAAGAATGGAATTCGGTATGGATTCCTGTACCTCGCAGTTGCGGAAATAAAGAGACAGAACCTGTCCCTTTTTCACCATCTGATAACGTGTTCTTTCGCAGGTATCAATGACTATCCGGGTATGGTCGGGCGCCACCCAGTGGCGGATATTGAGGATGGCATTGGCGGCCAGGACATCAGGGGGGAGGAGGCAGCACAGGCTCATCATCAGCCAGATAGCGGCCATCAGTCTACCTGATGTGCGGACAAAACGATGTGGATCTGTCATCATCCCTCCAAGCAAGCCCACAATCTGCTCATGTTGTGGTACGGAACAGGAATTTTAGATGATACTTACGTGATATTCAACTCTGTTATTTCTGGTAATTTCTTATATATTCAAAATTAACGCCACATCAAACAAAACAATTAGCAGAATTCATCCATGATTTCAACCCATTCCCCTGAAAAAAAACTTTAAAATTTGACTTTTACCCCATGAAGCTGAATGGAGGTCGTCTTTCGTGGAACCGCCTGAAAAATATGGCCTTGACAGATTCAGGGAAAAATGCCAGAAGAGTGCCTCCTATTTTGTCTGTCTTTACCATAAGATGGATCCTACAAATTTGCGAAGTCACAGGGGCGATTAGCTCAGTAGGATAGAGCGTTGGTCTCCGGAACCAAAGGCCGCGCGTTCGAATCGCGCATCGCCCACCATAAAATAAAGGGGTTGTGCAAAATGCTCAACCCCCTTTATTTTTTCTCTGCTACCCGATTGCTGCCCAAAACGAAAAATCTCCCAAATTTAACCCTTCGAGAAAGCAAATATTTTCTTGCGGATTAGCATCCCCTATTAGGATATGTCCAACATCTCCCATGCATCTCCTCGACATCAAGGTACGCGGGCAAGACGCTACCATCGGCCGGACCATGGTGTCTTCCATTCGGAAAAGTAGATTACGGATTGGTCCCTCGGAAATGGAAAGATATGATATCGCATTTCACCATGACCGTGCTATTATCCGTTGCTTTCAGGAAAGATCCGAATCATAATTTTTAAAGGATTTAGAATCACAGCATCCCCGAAGGGTGAAGAGGATGGAGCGGGAGCTGAAAACAGTCGGCATCATGATTGACATGTACTGCCGGCATTCCCATGGGTTGGATCAACGCTGCGGGGACTGTGAGGAACTATTTGAATATGCCGCACAGAGATATCTCAGATGCCCCTTCGGCAAGGACAAACCGGTGTGTGCGAAATGCAGGATCCACTGCTATCACCCGCAAATGAGGGATAAAATCAGGGCTGTCATGAAATTTTCGGGACCGAGGATGATCTTCTTCCATCCGATCCTTGCAGTGAGGCACCTGATAGCAACCCGGCAAGAGCCGCCGGGTTCAACAGGAACGAAAAAATCAGCTCCCCCGCACAATACCTGATTTGCAAGAGAGCGAACTTGGATTGACCGTCCCCCTTCCCTTTCATCTTCTCACGATTGAGATGCATCAAGGCTCGCACAGGCATTTTTCAATACTGGCACGTTGTGCGGCGGCCATCAACGGCATTCTCTTCCACAACAGCGTTCTCATACCGGATTTGGGAGCAAATACCCCATCAACCAGGAAATGCACGAACCTGTCACACCTGTTTTACCTGGAGAGCCCCGTTCTTAAAGGGCGTTCAGAAAGTCCTCAGCCGACCGGGCGATCTCACGGGCGTGATCCGTTCCATTAATGCAGCGTCTGGCGTTAACAAAATCCGTCTTGTTCTTGTTGATGTAATCCGTGATTTTACGGCCTGTAAACGTCCCTGTCTTGAAACCATGAACCAGAACGAAGAGCGCGATATCAGCGTCCATTGCCCGGTCCGGATTGTTGACCAGGTCCACCCCTAAAATCTGTGAATATTTCTTGTAGTTGTTGTCCCAGGTCAATTGGACATATCCACGGCCATAATAAGGGTAATACCGGAAGTTATTTTTCCTCCATTCTTCGCTTTTCCAATAGGCTTCCCGAACCGGCTTGAAGGTGTGGTTCGTTTCCCATTCCACGGTCGCCAGGACATAGGCGATCTGAGCATTGGATCCGATATCCTGCTTTCTGCATTCCCTCCTTATCGCATCGATGGTTCCTTCCCTGGTACTGAAGTCGTTGTCCTGAGCCTCCCCGGCATCCTCAACCCGTTTCTGAAGCGCAGCGATAAAGTCAGGGTTGATCAGGACCGGGTCCTCCTCATAGACATCCGCCTTGAACTCGGACCAGGCGCTGCGGGTTTTCGGGCCCACCAAGCCGTCAATGTCACCGACCGGATAGCCCAGCTGGTTCAAAGCCGTCTGCAGCTCTTTGATCTGCTCCTCTGTCAGTTTATTGATGTCCGTCTTCCTGGTAATCGCCACAAGTTCCTTGAGTTTCATAGCATCACCCCCCCTTTTTGGCTGGACAAAAACATCAAATGTTTCTCACCATTACAACTTCATTGACAGGGCTCCCGTTTCATTTGCCCTTGAAGGGTGCAGGATTCCGGCATGGCATCATCCGGTTCTCGGCAGCGATTTTTTTGACCTTGAACACTTTGCCATCGGATCGGACAAATCTCCCCGATATAAATTGATGATCGTCGAATTCAAAACGATCCTGCAACACGTCTTTTCCCTCTGAAACGAAAATGTATTTCCCATCCTCCGTTTCTCTCTCGAAGAAGAAGACCATGAAACCTGTTCCCCTTGCCCACCGCACTTCAAAGGCCATCTTGATCGGTTTTACTGTACACGAGGTGCTCCCGACCTGGTATTTTCCCTCAAACTCGCTTTCCTGTTCAGCAGATGCGTAACACGCGATGAAGAGGATCAAGCCGGCAGCAAGAAATACTTTGATCGCACGCATATCTGCGTCCTCCTCGGATGAAGATATCCTGGATTCCCGATGGATAACAGGCGCAAAGATTTCGTTCAACGAATCCAGCATCCATGCTTCTTTTTTTCCCATGACGCCCGGGACAGGCACAAGAACCTGCTGAAACAATCAGCCGGTCACATCATTTTTTACGGTCTGATCATCGCACAATCGTGGATTAAGATCAATGGCCGTTGACAAAGGAGAAATCACAATCGTCAGGGATAGCGCCCGCAACCGGCTCCTGCGGATGTAGTCGCATGCGGGGGCTCATTTCGTCCACAAAGAATTTGGCTTTTGAATATCGCCGATATTGATTAAACTGGCGATGACTGATAATGAATTTTCTGTGCCCCGTATCTCGCCTCGACGCCTCGGCCAGGGACGAATATGGGAGCAAACCCCGGAAAGGAACGACTCATGAACAAGGACACATTTCGGAAAGAGTTGCACAGATTTGCGGATTGGATAGCGGACTACTACGAAAATGTGGAGGGATATCCCGTTAAATCAAACGTTCAGCCGGGCGAAATACTTTCAGAACTGAACAGGGGAAACTGCTTCGAACACGTGGGAATGGACACCCTCCTTGCAGATTTTGAGCGCATTCTTCTCCCGGGCATTACACACTGGCAAAGCCCGAATTTTTATGCCTATTTTCCTGCGAATACCAGCCCCCCGTCCATCCTGGCGGAGATGCTCACCGCCGCCCTCGCCCAACAGTGCATGATATGGGAAACATCCCCCGCAGCAGCGGAACTCGAGGAGTATGTCATGATGCAGCTCAGGGACATGATCGGACTTCCGGAAACGTTCACCGGCGTGATTCAGGACAGCGCTTCAACGGCCACCCTGACGGCGCTGCTCATGGCCAGGGAAAGGGCAACGGGCTACGGCATCAATGACAGGGGATTTGCCGGCGAGCGATTCCGGCTCTATTGCTCTGAAGAGGCTCATTCGTCCGTCGAAAAGGGCGTCAAAATCGCGGGTTTCGGAAAAGACAACCTGGTAAAGGTACCTGTGGACGGCAATTTCGCCATGCTTCCCGATGAATTGGAAATCAGGATACACAATGACGTGCAGGCCGGCTTCGTTCCCCTGGCCGTCGTATCGGCAATGGGAACGACGGGATCGACGGCATTCGACCCGATCCGCGCGATCGGGAAAGTTGCCTCGAAGTACGGGCTCTTTCATCACGTAGACGGCGCCATGGCAGGCACCGCCCTGATTCTCCCCGAAATGCGCCATCTCGCCGATGGTGTGGAGCTGGTCGATTCCTTTGTTTTCAATCCCCACAAGTGGATGTTCACCAATTTCGACTGCTCCGCCTTTTACGTGAAAGATCCTGACGAGCTGATCCGAACGTTTTCGATCACCCCCGAGTACCTGAAAACGAAGCGGGATGAGGAAGTGAACAACTACCGCGATTGGGGGATTCCTCTCGGCAGGAGATTCCGGGCCTTGAAGCTGTGGTTTGTCATCCGCGGTTACGGCAGGGAAGGATTGCAGGCCATGATTCGGGAGCATCTGAGGCTGGCTGGGCTTTTTGCCGAAAAGCTGAACAGCAGGAAGGATTTTCAGCTGCTTGCTCCCGTTGCGATCAACACGGTCTGCTTTCGCTATGTTCCGCTCAATTACGGAGGTGACCTCAACGAATTGAACGCCAGGCTGCTTGAACGATTGAACAGCTCCGGAAAGCTCTATCTGACCCACACGAAACTCAGGGATCAGTACACCCTGCGCCTCGTCGTGGGCCAAACCAATACGGCGGAGAGGCATATTAACGAAGCCTTCGACTTTATCGTGCGGCAGGCCGAAGAGCTATGCGGCAAGGAGTCCTGACGGCCGTCCAGTCTCCAGGGACGACGCGGGAGTAATCATTCCTGCTTGAAAAATCGGTCAGCGGCGCGGTTCTTTCACTGCGGGCGGTTGTCGGGGCTGTAGATGCCGGCATCGATGACGGTCTTGACCCTCATGATTTATTCCTTGACTTTGAGCAGAGATATACCGATAAATTAAGGAAATCAAACAGTGCGATAGGTCAACATCTGGAAGCTGGAGCTTTTATCCGGGCAGGGTCGAGGTGAGGGACAGGCAATTCATCATCTCCAACAGTCACTTCACGATGTGGAAATCTTATTCCTAAAGAAAGGATGGATCAGAATGAGCGATGTCATAGGTGTTGCGTGGTTCAAGGATGAGCGTACATACCGTGAGGCCCTTGATGTCTTTACCGACCCCGGGAATATGCCCGCACGTTATGAAGACTGGAGAACCCTCGTCCGAAAGCAGTGTGAATTGATTAAAAGCGGCGGAAATGTTGCGATTCGCGCAGACATCGATCCGCAAACCATTGTCCAGTGGTGCAATGCCCATGGATTCAAGGCCGATTCCCAGGGCAGAACGGCCTTCGCCAACCATGTCGCCCTTGAATATCAGAAGACCGGGCAGGGAATCATCATCGAATAATCCCTGGAGATCCTCCCGCTCATCCTCCGCCGGGCCGGATGGCCGGTGGTAATGTATTGGAGCCTGGCCCCCGGAACGGATCTCTATGTCCAACGCTTAACGCCGGCTCGACGCCGGCCGGACGCTTTTGCAGCAAGTGCATCACCTCGGGCCGCTGACGTCGGGAAATCAATAGCGGATAAACCACTCATCCAGATGAGCGGCATAGATGAGGATAAAAATGCTGCCCTGCCGCGTTTTGACCTTGTAATAATCCATAACGGGCCTCTCCGGCTCTCTTCCCCCCTCGTACCAGCGATCCAGAATTTCCATGATCTCCCACCGGCTTTTCCGGAACTCAAAGGAAAGGGGATATTCATTGACCTTGTAACCGCTGCGGCATGTCACTTGAATTCGTTCGTATTCCATATCTTCCTTTTTTCAAGCTCTGTACCGGCTTCGGAGATCTTCGGGGACAGGAGCCCCGGAAACAGTCGGAACGCCTTCTCCGTATTCCATTGACAGGACAGGCTGGTTCTTTTTATACTTCTTCCGAAAATTCCTGATGCCGGGATAAGGACCAAAGGCGGCCCACAGGTCTTGATGGGCGTTTCTCCAAGAATCATCCCATGCGGGAAGGGAAAGGATCCGTGCAACTCGACGATAATGCGCTGCTGGTACTGAAGGAACGGTACCTCCTTAAGGATGAGGACGGAACTCTTCTGGAGACGCCGGACGGGCTCTTCCGCCGGGTCGCCGCAGCCGTATCCCGGTCCGAGGACGACACCCCGGACGGATGCCGGGAGAAAATGAACGAGGCCTTCTATTCCATGATGGCCAACCTGGAATTTCTTCCGAATTCTCCGACGCTTATGAATGCAGGCCGCCCTTACGGTCAGCTTGCCGCCTGCTTTGTCCTTCCCGTTGAAGACTCCCTGGATTCCATTTTCGAGTCCGTGAAGCTCACCGCCAAAATACATCAAACAGGAGGCGGAACAGGATTTTCCTTCTCGCGCCTGCGGCCGAAAAACGATGTCGTCCGCTCGAACCTCGGAGTCGCCAGCGGCCCGGTGTCTTTTATCCGCGTCTTCAACTGTGCAACCGAGGCGATCAAGCAGGGCGGCACCCGGCGCGGTGCGAACATGGGCATTCTGCGGATCGACCACCCCGACATCGAGGAATTTGTAACCGTCAAGAGGGATCTTGCAGAACTCACCAATTTCAATCTCTCCGTGGCGCTCACCGACAATTTCATGCAGTGCTTCAATGAGGACGGCCTTTTTCCCCTTCAAAATCCGCGGACGAAAAAAGTTGCGAGGACAATCAGGGCCAGGGAACTGCTGAGGCTGATCGCCGAATCGGCATGGGCGTCCGGCGAACCTGGGGCGATCTTCCTTGACGCCATCAACCGGGCCAACCCGACCCCCCATCTGGGAGAAATCGAGGCCACCAACCCCTGCGCCGAACAGCCGCTGCTTCCCTACGAATCCTGCTGCCTCGGATCCATCAACCTTTCCCGGCTGGTCAGGGAGAGAGACATCAACTGGGAACGGCTTTCAGAGCTGACCCACCTGGGGGTCCGCTTCCTCGATGATGTCATCGACGCCGGGACTTATCCTTCAAACGAAATACGAGGGATGACCTTGGGAAACCGCAAGATCGGCCTCGGCGTCATGGGTTTTGCCCACCTTCTCATCCGGCTGGGCATTCCCTACGACTCTCCCGACGCCGTACAGACGGCGGAAAAACTTATGCGGTTCATCCAGAAGGAATCCAAAATCGCCTCCGGCCGGCTGGCGGAAAGGCGCGGCCCTTTCCCCAATTACAAGGGAAGCGTCTGGGACGGAAAAAACCTCTTACAGCGAAACGCGACGACCACAACCATCGCTCCCACCGGCACCTTGAGCCTGCTTGCGGGAACGTCCGGCGGCATCGAACCCATTTTCGACATCCATTACAGGAGAATTTTGCTTGGCGGGATCGAGATCGAAGTGGAAGATCCGCTCTGGAGGGAAGTCAAGAGCCGCCCCCATGGGAAGGATATGCGGAGGCGGCTTTTCCGCGGGGCTTACTCAATTGCCCCCAGCGGACATCTGAACATTCAGAGGGCTTTCCAGATTTCCGTCGACAATGCCGTTTCCAAAACCGTCAATCTCCCGGAAACGGCCACGGTCGAAGACGTTCTTCAAATCTATGTGAAGGCCCACCGGATGGGGCTCAAGGGAATCACCGTATTCCGGAACAAGAGCCGCGATTACCAGATTCTTTCCTGCGGAACCCATCAGATCTGTTAGTCCTCCATGCGCGTTACGAGGATTTTGTCGACCCGGCGGCCATCCATATCGACCACTTCGCATCTCAATCCCCGCCATTCGAAATGCTGCCCTTCAACGGGAACCGTTCCGATTTTCGACATGACGAACCCGCCCACCGTGTTCATCCCCATCTGATCCTCTTCGTCCATCTCTCCCACTTCCATATAGTCCATGAACTCATCCAGGGGCAGGCTCCCGGCGATGAGCCATGAGCCGTCTTCCCGCTCCACGATTTCCTTCTCGCCAGCCGGCGCGTCTTCGATATCCTCGAAAACGGATCCCAGGATATCGTCGAAGGTGACCAGACCGAGAATCTCCCCGTACTCATCCACCACGAAGGCGATGTGCAGTCCCGTTTTCTTGAAGAGTTCCATGACCTTGACGGCCGGCGTCGTCTCGGAGACATAAAGGGGTTTCCGGCATATCTCCTTCAGGTTAATGGGTCTTCCCTCCATGGTGAGGGCCAGGAGTTCCTTCGCCCGCATCACCCCCAAAACATTGTCCAGGGAATCCTGCACGATGGGATAGAAGGAATATTTGTGCTCGGCGATTTTGCGCTTTGTTTCCTCAAGGCTTTCATTCAGATCGAGCCAGACGATGTCGGTTCTGTGGGTCATCAGATAGGCCACCTTCCGGTCGGCCAGGCGAAAGACGCGTTCGATCGTCTCCTGTTCGAACTCCTGGAAGGTCCCCGCCTGTGTCCCCTGGTCAAGAAGAAGCTTGATCTCCTCTTCCGTTATGGTCGGCTCCGTGGAGGGTTCGACGTGAAAAAGACGCAGGATCAGATTGGTCGAACCGCTCAGCAGAAGCACCAGGGGATGGGTTACCTGGGAAAGGCGCTTGATCGGTCCGGCAACGAGGCGAGCCACCCGTTCCGGGTTGTTGAGAGCAAGCCGCTTCGGGACCAGTTCACCGAGAATCACCGACAAATAGGTAATCGCAACGACAACGATCAAGAAGGATATCGTCTTGCCGTATGGGGCGAGCTGGGGGAAAACGGATAAGTACCCCGTAAGCACCTTGGCGACCGTCGCGCCACCGTAGGCGCCTGCCAGAATGCCGACAAAGGTGATTCCGATCTGGATGGTGGAAAGGAAGCTGTCCGGAGATTCGGAAAGCTCCAGAGCGATGCGTGACTTCTGATCCCCTTCTTTCGCCAGCCTCTCCAGTCGGGCCTTCCTGGCCGAGACAAGGGCAAGCTCAGACAAGGAGAGCCCTCCATTCAAGAGAACAAGAAAAAAGATCAGCAATATCTCAAACCACACTGAATTCATGCAAGATTACCTGGGAGAAGATTCGCGGCCTTCCACTTATACAATTGTGATGCCTGAATGTGCAAACAATTTATTTCAGGGTGCATCGAGATCCGGGTGCTTGAAAAACGGGTTGATCCATCTTCCGCTTGTCCTGTAAGCCTATGGGTACAAATCGGGAGTGCAGGTGTGAGAAGCGTAGGCCCTATCCTCTGTTGTCCATCTTTGTTCGTCGGGCATCAAGCGCAAACAATCCGGCCGGCCCGTAACATTCAAGCGGGAGAATAAACCGTCACCCTATTTAGTCGATTCTTCATGATAAATCAAATTATTTTCCTGTAACTGATTGATTCTTATCAGCATAATGGATGGATGACAAAAATCTGATCACGGTCTGGCAAAAAACTCTCTTGACGGCCGGCCCGGTTTTCGATATACATGATAAATATTCTAAAGTAATAATGGTTATAACTTAAAAATGAAAGATGCCAAACTCACAGGTCTGAAGCTGACCCCGCAGCGATTGGCCATTCTGGAATACCTGAGTGGAAACAGGGAGCATCCCTCCGCCGCGGATATCTATGCCGCCGTATCGGAGAAATTTCCCACCATGTCTTTCGCCACGGTCTACAACACGCTGAAGGCCCTCAGAGACAGGGATCATGTTCTCGAACTGGCCATCGACGGAGGCAAAAGGCGATACGATCCGGAAACGATCCGTCATCACCACCTGATTTGCACGGAATGTCGAAAGATTGTTGACATCTATGTGGAGTTTGATCTGAGCGTCCCGGAGGCCGAACGGGACGGCTTTGATATCGCAGGCAATCATGTCGATTTCTACGGCGTCTGCCGGAACTGCAGGGAAAGCGGATCCGAGCAGAAGGCGGCATCGCGCAAAGGGAGAAAAACCTAGAGGGGAGCCCGCAGAAAATCCCTTTCTCCAAGGGACGGCACGTCCGGAAGAAACGAAACAATCAGGAGCCTGCTCCGGGTGCAGCGCCCGGGGTTTCATATCCATTCAATCTCAAGCAAGGAGGAAACATTTATGGCATCGTTGAAAGGCACAAAAACCGAACAGAATCTGCTCAAATCTTTTGCAGGAGAATCGCAGGCGAGAAACCGCTACAACTATTTCGCCTCTCAAGCCAAAAAGGAAGGTTACGAACAGATTTCCTTCATCTTTTCCGACACGGCCGACAATGAGAAGGAGCATGCGAAACGGTTCTTCAAGTTTCTGGAAGGAGGAATGGTGGAAATCACCGCTTCCTTCCCCGCCGGAGTCATCGGTTCCACGGCGGAGAACCTGGCTGCGGCTGCGGATGGAGAACATGAAGAGTGGTCGGACCTCTATCCCGAATTCGCCCGGATCGCTGATGAAGAGGGATTTCCGGAAATTGCAGGAGTATGGAGGGAAATCGCGGAGGCGGAAACCGGCCACGAAATCCGCTACCGGAAGCTCCTGGCCAATGTTCAGGAAGGAAAGGTCTTCAAAAAAGATGCGTCCGTGAAGTGGCGGTGCAGAAATTGCGGCTATATCAGCGAAGGCGTTGAGGCCCCCGAAATATGCCCGGCCTGTGACCATGAGCAGGCCTATCAGGAACTGTTCGTCGAGAACTATTGAGCCTGCTCCCCTGAAAGGACGTTCAGCTTCGATGCGGAAGAGGCGCCTCGCCCTGCGCCGCAACAACGCCTCTTCCGGGATGGACATAAAAAAACGGGGGCTTATCCTGATCCGGGCAAGCCCCCGTTTCCTGTTAACGTCCCGGGGGTTCCCCCCAAGGGGTCTATGCGAAACAACCGCAGATGAATAACCCGGTCATAAAAGACCTTTTATTGGAAAATTCCACAGACGACATAGGCATCCATGCCGTCCACTTTCTGGACCCATGACTTCTTTACCTGCACCTTTTTGGTGGCAGGATTCATCCAGTTGTATTCCGCCCAGCCGCCTCCCTGGGTTTTTGCGATTTCAATCTGCTCTTTCACAAAGAGCTTACCGGTGACGGAGTCCTTCGATTCCAGAAGACTCTTGCCCGCCAGCCCGGGATTTGCGCCATGCATCAGGACGACGCCGTTAAAATCGACAAACGTAATGTAAAGCTCGCCTTTTGTAAATTGGCCGTTTGGGTTGCCAAACTCCGCCGCCGCCTTTTCTTTTCCGTTGTCCTTCGCAAAGGCTGCGGCACTCTGGGCCAATACTTTCGCCTCATCGAGTGTCGCCGCATTGGCAATGAACGCTGCTGCAAAGATGAAAATTCCGACCAAGACCAGACTACGAACCAACTTTCCCATAGTAACCTCCATCCTTTTGAATTTAGCGCTTATGCGCAACGGCATTTTGATTGTTAAAAAGTTGAAAGTCAAGACAAAAGAAACGAAATATTCCCCTGACGTCATGGATCACATCATTTCTCAATCATCGGCCAACGATCGTTTCCATCGTCCTTCGAACATCCTGTGGCATGCCCCAGGAGTAATCGGTCAGGATTTTCCGGTACACCTCCTTCCACTTCGGGCTCTCCCTGTTCATCAGGGCCTCCCGGTTGTTAAGAAGAAGCTGACGGATTTCCGACACATTATGATAATCAGACCAGATGTTCTCAGCCGATGAAAATGCCTGAATGGCGGACTCAACATCCCGGGATATCAGGCGCTGAAACCCCAGGATTTCCCACTCTTTGGCCATTCCCGGGCTTTTTGCGCTCACATCGGGCCGGTTCGGGAGTTCCAAAGGTTTCCCCGGTTCGATGCGGCCCGTCTGAGGGATGGTCCGCTGAATCTGTTGGATGTCTTTTTTAACGGCTGTCTGCGTCTTATCAATCCGGCTCAATGCACCCCTGGCGATGTCGGAAACCCTGGCGGGATCAGATGAAGAAGCGAGTATTTCCTCGAGGGATGCCTTCTGGTTGAGGAGTTCCTGCTGCAGCGAATCCTGCAGGACGTTGACTTTATCGCTTACTTGGTCACCCACTTCAAGGACCCCTCCAATCTTGAAGGTCCGGCTTTGGAGCATTTCTTTAAAATCATTCCCCAGCCAGAGAACCCCGGCGATGATCAAAACTGGCCATACGAGAGCCTTGATCGCTTCAAGAATAAACTCGGGTCGGCTTTTTTCCGTCATTTCCGCCTCCATCCCGCTCTTTTATTTGTCGATGGAAAGATCCCGCCTGGCCAGTTTAACGACCAGCATCCCGGAAGCGGTTTACCGCCGCGCGGACCAGCCCGGCTTCGAAGAAGCACAGGCGGAGCAAAGAGAAAAAAGACCGCTTTTCGGTCAACTCTCTTTTCACAAAGTCCTCCCCATCCATCGTCTTTCTACGGCTTGAACGCCCCGGTCTCCACCCACTCATTTTTGATCAGAGACCACCAGTCATCAGCCAGACCCCTGGTAACATACTCATAGGGCAGCCATCCATAGCCCTCGTCGCCCCATCCCTTCCCCCAGGAATTTCGGATCAGGAGTGCGCCGGTTGTTTCAATTCCATTTTTATTGGCATTTTTGATTTTCATGCTGTCATCATAGCCAACGGCAACGACGGCGTGACCGCCCTCCAGATTCTCCCCGCGGGTCGGGTAGGGAATCCGGCCGCCATTGTCGTCCGCCTGGGAAATGGACGTGTAGACCGTAAAACCGAACATGGAAGGAAGGCCGGCGGCCAGTTTGGTTTTAATCCGGTGGAGCAGAACCTCTTCCGTTGTTCCGAGAGGATCGAGGCGATAGTATCGAATCGCCTGATAATTCGCGGCGAATCCGTAGCAGAAGGCCGGCGGCTCGACATCGAAATCCTTGGTCCTGTATGGCCAGTACTCTTCAGGCGGGACGCCGAAAAGCGCCAGGGCCCCCATGGTTGAGCGCAGGTAGGCACCCGTGTCGCCCGTTTCCTTCATGAGGTTGCGGGTGACCTTGTACAGGAAGAGCCGCGAAGCATCGATGTGCTTGCCGAAGGCCCTTTTTTCAAAATACTCGACGATGGCAACCCCTGCATTGGCGGTGCAGGAACCGAGGTCCTCCTGGTCCTCTACGGGAGAGCACCACTCGCGAAGATCTTTCTTTGCCGGCAGTTTAGCCTTGGAAGATCTGCTCAACCCCATTTTCGTGAACATGGCCTTGAGGGAATCCTTCTGCCCCTGGGCTTTCTGCTTTGGCGTCACCTCGTCGTGCTCCTCCGTGTAATCCCGGAAATCGGGATAATCCGGCCGCCATCCCATTCCTCTTTTAACGTTCGCATCCGCCATATCTGTTACCTCCTTTTTTTGTTTTTTCTGCAACGATTGAGAATTCTGTTCATTGGCAGTCATGAAATCGATTCATCCGGTTAACGAGCACCCTGGTATTGCGCAGAAGCACAGGGACATGGAAATCCCTTTTTTCTCTGCCGCCCGGAACGCCCTTTTCAATGCCGGCATCGCTTCCAGTGTTGAGGTAAGACGGCTCTCATGAAATCCGGGCCTTGAACGCTTGCGGAGAGCACCGCAGAGGGGGCACAAAGAACGGGACGAAACGTTAAAAAGGCAGGTCTCTGGATTCCGGGCTATGGAAGACTTCAGAATCCGCCTCTATATCCTGCATACCGTGAGGTTCTCATGATCTGGACACATCCAAACGAGGACTGCTTCTGCGACGGATCCATCAAGCCGAAAGGAGGTGCGGGATTAAAAGATCGGCGGCACCCTGGCTTTGCTGGAACTTTGTTAAAGTATAAAATAGTTGTTCTCCATGTCAACAGAAAATGGCGTCTTTATTGAAGGATACGGTTCGAAGTGCGCCAGCATCACCCCGGATGCATCCCGGGGATCACGATAAGGGATGACAGAATGGCCGGCAGGGACATGCCATGCCGGCCATTCTGTTGGGAAATCAGGGGGCTTGAGCTGTTCTTTCCTTTTACAGGCGCTCCCGGGGCCTCTCGTCTTCCTCAGCAGGATAAGATGCCGCCTGAAATCAAGAAAATTACGACAAGGACACTTTCTTTATGATGTCCTGAGCGGGTTTCCAGCCGGGTTGGAATCGACAGCACCTCATCAGTCTACTGGTTAAAGCTTGACATAAAGGACGATTTCGGCAATAGATTCTACCGTTGAAGGCAAAGTGCCTATTCCTCGTTTTGAGCAAGGCAACTTTTTATTGCCCTGATGTGGCAGGGCGCGGTTTCATTTGATAGACAAACCCTCAAAATAGGTCCGTTTTTGTTATTTCGCAGCGTGCTGGCGGCGAATACCTTCTCAGCCACAAGATGGTTCGCCCTTTCTGCGGACAATACATGAAGCGTTCGTATCTTTTTTGGGGCCTTTCAAAATAAAGGGTAACTGTTCAGCACAATTTTTTTGTGATCTTTGAAAAAAGTTCTTGACACGGTTTTTGGAAAGATTTTCAAAAAATCGGTGCGATCTTCTGCCCCCTTTACAATGTCGCCATAATGATGTCATGCGCCTCTTGATTTGCCTGCAAAGCATTCTCTAACACCGCCGGTCCGTGTTGAAAATTATTCCGTGGCCTACAGGGTATCCTGGAAGGTCAAATCGGCTCTGGAAAATCTGTGTTATAGTGGCCTATCACAAAAACACGGATGGCTGCATGACCGTTGAGAACATCAATGTAGAAAATGCGGTGCAACGGGTCAACGATCTTATTGCACAAGAAAAAAATCTG
>MVRU01000039.1 GCA_002067745.1 Syntrophus sp. PtaU1.Bin005 | reverse complement strand
ACGGATACGATGGATTTTAAAATAATACATCTCTTTTCCTGCCTCATCAGAGACATGACCAGTTCCTTTCCCGGGCAACATGTTGTGTGACGGTATCACCGAAAAGACGGCCAGGCCATATCTCCCCCCGCTGCCACAATTCATTTCCATACCGGCTGTCATTTGCTTACCCCATCCTGCGCCGTGAAGTCCCTTGACACATACGGCTCCCTTTTCCTATACTCAGACCCGCACGAGGGACGTTTTTGTGAGGAAATCCGAACGGCCGGAAAAATAGGGAAACGGAACAGGACGCGTATGGTCTTCAATCCGGAGGCGTTGAGGGTTCCACCCGGCGGGAAGGAACGCCATGTATTCTGATTTTAAAATCATTTCCGCCTATTATGACACCTTGTATGTAAACGACCGGGAATACGGGGCGGAAGCGGGCAGGGTGAAAGATCTGCTGACCAGGCATGGCGCTCCGCCGCGGGCAGATCTTCTCGTGCTGGCCTGCGGCACGGGAGGTCACATCCCCTACTTCAGGGACGAGTATACTGTTTCCGGGCTGGATCTCAGCGAGGATATGCTTGATCTGGCCAGGAAAAAGTTTCCCGAGGTCGGATTCCATCTCGGTGACATGATCAATTTTGAATTGGAGACGGATTTTGACGCCGTGGTCTGCCTGTACGGATCCATTGGGTTCGTCAAAACCGTGGAGAATTTGCGCGCCGCCATGAACCGTATTGCCTCCCACCTGCGGCCCGGAGGCCTTGCCCTGATCACCCCCTGGAGCACGGCGGAGGATTTCCGGGACCTCATCGTGGTCGATGCCGCCGACCGGCCGGATTTGAAAATCGCCCGCATGGAGCATGTGCGCCTCAAGGAGCCAAACATGGTGGAGGTTACGTTCCACCATCTTCTTGGAAACAACAATGACGTAACCTACCATAAACAATCCATGGAAATCGGCCTTTTTTCGCGGGAAGAATATGCAGCGGCCATGATCGACGCCGGATTGAACGTCGTGGAGGTCTACACGGGAAAGGACGTGCGCGGGGGGGCTTATATCGGGAAGCGAGTGGCCGGTCAAGTCCGCAAGCAATGACCTGATGAAGAACAGAGGGCAGGCCTTCGCAGAACCCGGGCGATCTTTCCGCCTGCCGGTGCGCACATTGCCGAAGTTCTCCGCTCTGCATCGAGTGCACAACGTGGCATCACACTGGCAGGATCATCTCATTCTCACCTTTAAAGAGGAGGTAATGCATGAACCAGATACTTATCGGCAAGGGCGAAAAGCCAGTCTACCTGCTCGCCGAGTACGGCAACCGCCATGGCCTCGTCGCGGGAGCCACCGGCACCGGAAAGACCATTTCTCTCCAGGTACTGGCAGAAGGCTTCTCGCGTCTGGGCGTTCCCGTGTTTATGGCTGACGTCAAAGGCGATGTCTCCGGCTTGGCGCTGGCGGGTGCCGCCAATGACAAGGTCCGTCAGCGCGTGGCCCAGATCGGCATGGAGGGCTACACCCATGAAGGAAGCCCGGTCCTGTTCTGGGACGTATTCGGCAAGGCCGGCCATCCCGTCCGCACCACGATCAGCGAAATCGGCCCGAACCTGTTAAGCCGGATCCTCGAACTCAATGATACCCAGGCCGGAATGCTTGAGATCGCCTTCAAGCTGGCGGACGACCGTGGGCTCCTGCTGCTTGACCTCGACGACCTGCGTGCCCTGCTCGGCTTTGTCGCAGACAATCGAAAGGAGATATCGACGCAATATGGCCTCGTAAGCACCCAGTCCGTCTCGGCCATTCAGCGCTCGCTTCTGTCCCTGGAGCGGGAAGGGGGCGAACTTTTCTTCGGCGAGCCCGCACTGGATCTCAACGACCTGCTCCGTACCGACCTCAGCGGCCGCGGCATCATCAACATCCTGGCTGCAGACAAGCTCATTCTCAAGCCTCGGTTGTACGCAAGCTTCCTCCTCTGGCTGCTGTCGGAGCTTTTCGAAAACCTGCCCGAGGTGGGCGACCTTGAGAAGCCGAAGCTGGTGTTTTTCTTCGATGAGGCTCATCTCCTGTTTGACG
This sequence comes from Syntrophus sp. PtaU1.Bin005, assembly GCA_002067745.1. Classification (GTDB taxonomy): domain Bacteria; phylum Desulfobacterota; class Syntrophia; order Syntrophales; family Syntrophaceae; genus Syntrophus; species Syntrophus buswellii. Next base: position 24,238 of record MVRU01000039.1, on the reverse strand, counting down.
ACGCGCCGCCGATGCTGCGCCAGCGGGTGGAGCAGGTCGTTCGGCTCATCCGCTCCAAGGGCGTGGGCGTTTACTTCTGTTCGCAATTCCCCGATGACGTGCCCAACGAAATTCTGGGCCAGCTCGGGAACCGCATTCAGCATGCCCTGCGGGCTTATACGCCCCGTGACCAGAAGGCCGTGAAAACCGCCGCGGAAACCTTCGTTGCGAACCCGAAACTGGACATCGTCGCCGTGATCTCACAATTGGGCGTTGGCGAGGCCCTGGTTTCGACGCTCCAGGAGAAGGGCGTGCCGATGCCGGTTGAAAGGACGATGATCTGCCCCCCGCGGTGCCGGATAGGCGCTGCCACCCCGGAGGAGCGGGCAGCCGTGTTGGCGCGCAGCCCGATTGGCGGCAAGTACGATTCACCGGTGAACCGCGAGTCTGCCTATGAAATCCTCAAACAGCGAACAGCGGAAAAGGAAGAAGCCGTGTCGGAGCCCGCCCAGGCTCAGGCCGACGAGTCTTCTGAAAGCGGTGGGGTGATCAGAGATTTTCTGTTCGGCACCAAGCGCCGCCAGGGCATGGTGGAAACACTGGCCAAACAGGCAGCCCGGACCGTCGGCAGCCAGATCGGCCGCCAGATCCTGCGCGGGGTGCTGGGCGGCATACTGGGAGGTTCACGCCGCCGATAACGTCAGGGACACATGGGTCGAACAGGGTCATTCCCGGGGTTCAAAGCTTTTTTTTTCAACAGAGGGCGGGGCAAAAGAGCTCGATTTCCCGTTGTAATATCCGATCATTTGTTCTAAGGTGCTGGCTTCTCCCGTATATCCACGACAGATGAACCCATAACGAAATGCAGCCATATGGGGATAAATGCCATTTCCGGGGCAATGCCCCGACATCCCCGGCAAGAATGTGTCATGATCGATATTCAAAGTCAGAAGGACCACAGAAAAATCAATATCCAGAAGGTCGGGGTCAAGGGCATCAAGTACCCCATCATCGTCCTGGACAAGGAGGCGGGCACCCAACCCGTCAACGCGTCCATCAACATGTACGTCAACCTCCCCCATTCCTTCAAGGGGACGCACATGAGCCGCTTCATTGAAGTTCTGAATGAATTTCGCGGAGAGATCAACATCCGGACTTTTCATACGATCCTGGAAAAAGTCAGGGAAAAGCTCCACGCGGAATCGGCGCACATGGAGATCGAGTTCCCCTATTTCATCGAGAAGACGGCCCCCGTGTCCGGAGCGAAAAGCCTGATGGAATACCGATGTCTCTTCAGCGGATGCAACGCCGAGAGCCAGAAGGACTTTCTAGTGGGAATCGTCGTCCCCGTGACGACCGTCTGTCCATGCTCCAAAGAAATCAGCAGCATGGGGGCTCACAATCAAAGGAGCTTCGTGACGGTGAAAGTCCGGTTTCGCAGGTTTTTCTGGCTGGAGGATCTCATCAGGCTCGTCGAGACATCCGCCAGCGGAGAGGTGTATTCCCTGCTCAAACGCGTGGATGAAAAGTATGTTACGGAGCACGGCTATGAAAACCCCATGTTTGTCGAAGATGTCGTCAGAAACGTCGCTGAACGGCTAAACGGCAACACAAACCTGACCTGGTACAGCGTGGAAGCGGAAAATTTCGAAAGCATTCACAATCACAACGCCTATGCCTATGTGGAAAAAGAATAACCCCATGCCGCCTCAAGCGATCGATTTCTTCAACCTCTATTCCCACGGCTTCATCAAGGCGGCGATCTGCATCCCCGAAGTCCGTGTGGCCGACACCTGTTTCAATGCGGAAGAGACGATTTCAATGGCCGGGAAGGCGGCGGCCGGCAAGGCCATCTTCGCGCTGTTTCCGGAACTGAACCTGTCGGCTTACTCCAATGAAGACCTCTTCCACCAGGACACCCTCCAGGAAAGCGTTTACGAAGCCCTCTTCAAGGTCGCCCGCGAAACGGCCTCTCTGAACCTTATTCTCGTGGTCGGCGCTCCCATCCGGGTGGACTGCCGCCTTTACAACTGCGGGGTTGTTCTTTACCAGGGGCGGATCCTCGGGATCGCCGTAAAATCCTACCTCCCCAATTATCGTGAATTCTACGAGGTTCGACAGTTCAGCCCGGCGGAACAGGCCATCTCCACGGCCATTGATTTAGGCGATCAGAAGGACATCCCTTTCGGCGCCGACCTGGTCTTTGAGGTCAGGAACATCCCGGATTTCAAATTTTTCATCGAACTGTGCGAAGACGTGTGGGTTCCCATTCCGCCGTCCAGTTTTGCGGCTATGGCGGGTGCAACGGTGATCGCCAACCTGTCGGCGTCCAACATTACGATCGGAAAAGCCGAGTATCGCCAGAGCCTTGCGTCCAATCAATCCGCCCGGTGTGTTGCAGCTTATCTCTATGCCGCCGCCGGACCCGGTGAATCCACAACGGACCTCGCCTGGGACGGCCATGCCATGATCTACGAAAACGGCAACCTTCTGTCGGAATCGCATCGCTTCTCCCGCCAGCCTCAGATTCTTTTTGCAGACATCGATCTCGGCCGGCTGGCGCAGGACCGGATGCGCCTGACCAGCTTTGGGCAGAACGCCAGGGCGCACAAGGAAATGCTCGGCAGATTCCGCCGGATCTCTTTTGAAGTTGCCCCACTCAAGGGAAAACTCCTCCTGGAGAGGCAGTATCCCCGCTTCCCCTACATCCCGGCCGACCCTGAAAAGCGGGATCAGCGCTGCTACGAGGCCTACAACATCCAGGTGCAGGGATTGGCCAAGCGCCTTGAATCCGCGGGAATAGAAAACGTCGTGATCGGCATCTCCGGCGGGCTGGATTCGACTCAAGCCCTCATCGTGGCCGCCAAGACGATGGATCTTCTCGCCTATCCGCGCTCTTCCATCAAGGCCTATACCATGCCCGGATTTGCCACGACGGATAAAACCTACACCAATTCAATCCGGCTGATGAAGGCGCTCGGCGTGGAGGCCAACGAACTGGACATCCGCCCCAGCTGCATACAGATGCTTAAGGACATCGGCCATCCTTTTGCCGAGGGAGAACGGCTTTACGACATCACCTTTGAAAATATTCAGGCGGGTGAGCGGACCTCCCATCTCTTTCGAATTGCCAACATGAGGAATGCCCTAGTGGTCGGCACGGGGGACCTCAGTGAACTGGCCCTCGGCTGGTGCACCTACGGCGTCGGCGACCACATGTCTCACTACAATGTCAATGCGAGTTTACCAAAAACCTTGATTCAGCATCTTATTCGGTGGGTGGCCCAGTCGGATCAATTTTCGGCAGAAACTTCCGAGGTTCTTCTCGACATCCTGGCGACGGAAATCAGCCCGGAACTCGTTCCCGGCGAAGAAGACCAGCAGCCGGCCCAGAAGACGGAGGAGATCATCGGCCCCTACGAACTTCAGGATTTCAACATTTTTTATACGACGCGTTTTGGCTATCTGCCGACCAAAATCGCCTTTCTGGCATACTGCATCTGGAGGGATAAAAGAACCGGGCTGTGGCCCGATCTTCCGGAAGAAAAAAGGCATGAATACTCAATCGCAGAGATCAAGCACTGGCTTCAGATTTACCTCCTTCGATTTTTCAAGCTGAGCCAGTACAAGCGCTCCTGCATTCCCAACGGCCCGAAGGTGGGCTCCGGAGGATCCCTTTCCCCCCGCGGGGATTACAGGGCGCCGAGCGATAGCGAGGCAACGGTGTGGCTGAAAAACGCGGAGCGGATTCCAGAGCATGACGATTGATCTCGGCTCCGGATTGGGGAAAAGGATGGCGGAATGCACCCACGGCCATGCTGCACGAATGAAGAATCGTCAACGGGCCAGAAGAACGTCGTCACGGTGAGCGCCATGCACAACAGGATCCCGAACAGGACCGGCAGGCAGGAAGATGCCTATCAGGATTTTGAGGCCACGGAACTCTATTGCCCCCGCTGCAGGCAGGCGGTCCCGGTCAGAAAAAGGCTTCTCCTTATCCTGAGCAGCGGGGAAATATACGATTATACCTGCATCTATTGCGGGACTTCGGTAGGGGAAAAGACCACCACCCGCCGGACGGGATAGCGCCATCTCCTTTTTCGATGCCCCTGTGGGATGCCGCCCGTTTTTTTTTCAGGGTGACGATTTTCGTTTTTTTCCCATCGCACTGAGGAGCTGCTGCCCAAAGGTGCCGAGGTCGGCATCCCCCTTCCTGGCGTTTTTGTCGTTTGAATAAACCAGGCTTGTTTCCTTTTCCCCGGATCCTCCCTGGAGGTACTCTCCCAAGAGCTCTCTGCTGTGAACATCTTCATGGCAATAAGCGCAGAGATTCTCCCAGTTGCTCCCATCGGGCGGGTTGTTGTGATGATTTCCGTCCTTGTGATGGACGGTCAGCAGATGACGGTTCGCCTGATCGAATTCCCTTCCGCATCGCGCGCAGATGAGCCCATGGAGGGCCAGCGATCGTTCGCGGTAGTCTTCACCGGGCGGCCTGTCCGCCTCTCTTTTCAATTCACGAACGACATCTTCCGGCGGTCTGGAGGGACTTCCTTTGCCGCTGCTGCTTTTGCTACGTACGCGCCCCCATTTACTGCCGAAGGTGACCTTGGCCATGCAATGTACTCCCTACCCGACTGATCCTGAGCTTCTTTAACGGTATGATGTTTCTGAATGGAAGCTTTCCTGACAGGAAGCGTCTGTTCAGGGACGGACGGGCATTTCTGAAAAAAAACGCATACCCGCCCGTCTCCTGCCCTTTCGCATCGTTTAGCCGGCCTGGTCGACCCGGTGCCGGCGCCTCAAAAGATCCGCCCCCCGGCGGCCCCCCGTCCCGGCGTTGTATATGCTCCCGCGGAACAGAGCCCGCTGTTCACTGCACAGGATTCCTGGTGCTGGTGTTTAACACGCGAAAGAACGTCTTGACGCCTTTCAGGGCGGGAAGGGCATTTTTCAGGAACCGGAGGGGCTTCCCCTGCTTCGAACCCACAACGTGATTTACACTCTGGAAGGAGCTTAAAAAACCATGAACCCTCTGAAGTGCGGAAGAAACTTCGGCAACGCGGGCATTGACATTCGTCGTTGTCTCGTTCAGATTCCCCGTGATGTCTTCGACATTCTTTAAAATGAACGGCAACCTTGAATTCAAGGTTCGAAGGGCGATAGTCAGCTGTTCAGCCGTCCTCCAGAGCTGATAAAGCAAAGGCAGAACCAATATCCCTGCCAGCACCAGAAATCCGACTAACACATACAGTAAGGTCTCCTGATTCATGCAACCGCTCCATTTCTAGCCCAACAGCCTGTGTTATTCCGCCGGTGTTTCCTTCTCGCTGCGGTAGGCCTCGAGCCCCGCATCAACAGCCCTTTTAAAACGGCCTGCACCCTCCTCCAGGGATTCCTTTCCACGCTCTTTCAGCTCGGCAGCGGTTTTTTCAACCTCCCCTACCCTTTCCTCCGCCTTCTTCCGAATCTCTCCAATAGCCTTAACGGCCGTTTCATAGGTTTTTCTGCTTTTTTCCAGGGCCTGATCGTACTCATCCTTAGCCTTCACCATGAGCTCATCCGTCTTCCTTCCGATATCATCCCTCGTCTCACGGCCGCTTTTCGGCGCATAGAGAATACCAATGAGCACACCCGCCAGCCCCCCGATGAGCAGTCCTGTTATGAAATCACTATTTCTCTCGACCATGACATTTCCTCCTTTCCCTCATTTCGTAATCCGCTCTGTTTTGTCAACGGTTCCCGCCATAGGTGTTTTTCAGGAACCGGCTCCACCACCTAGATGGTCTTGTTTATATTTCTAACATGAAACAGTTGTCCATATCAAATAAATTTACAAATGATTTCAATACAGAGAACGGCCTTCATCCATGAGAGGGACCGAATCTCCCGACGGATCGGTAAATGCGGTCAACCAGGGCCGGCGGAAAAGCGGGGCGTTTCGTTTTGAAAAAAAACAAAAAAACCAACCGGATATTTGAATCAAGACAAATAACCGGTTGGTTTTTTACTTCATGACTTCTTATAAAATTACTTTGCCGGGGCCGGTGCGGGAGCCGCTTCAGGGGCCGGTGCGGGTGCAGGCGCTGCTTCAGGGGCCTTGGCTGCTTCAGGGGCCGGTGCTGGCGCTGCAGGCGCTGCCGGGGCCGGTGCAGGTTCTTCCTTCTTCACCTCTTCCGCAGGCTTCTGCTCCTCTGCCTTCTTGCAACCTACGACTGCAAAGGACAACGTCGCAAAGAAAAGTACTGAAAACAGAACGGATAAAATCCTCTTCATCTTCGATATCACCTCCTTTTCACTAAAATTGGTCACGCCATATATCTTTCAATGATGCTACTTCGCCGGGGCAGGTGCCGGAGCCGCTTCAGGGGCGGGTGCCGGGGCAGGAGCTGCTTCAGGAGCTTTGGCTGCTTCAGGGGCCGGTGCTGGCGCTGCAGGCGCTGCCGGGGCCGGTGCAGGTTCTTCCTTCTTCACCTCTTCCGCAGGCTTCTGCTCCTCTGCCTTCTTGCAACCTACGACTGCAAAGGACAACGTCGCAAAGAAAACCGCCGAAATAACGAATGCTAAGACCTTCTTCATCGAATGTCACCTCCTTTCAATCATTTACACTCACTTTTTTTTAAATCCTTCAAATGCATGTGAGAGCGAAACATACGCCTTTTTTTTACCTTGTCAAGACAAAAAATTATCAGTATATAAATTCTGCAGTTTTTCAGAATACATGAGCGAGGTACCCTTATGATTCTTGGCATTGACGTGGGTGGCACGCACACGGACGCCGCTCTGATTGATTCCGGCCGAATCAGAAAAACGGCAAAAGTGGCAACTAATCCCGGACATGTTGTGGAGTCCCTTTCCGGAATCGCCTCAGAGGTGCTCAAGGGTGAACCCCTGGAGAACCTTCAGCGCATCGTGCTCAGCACGACCCTTTCCACCAATGCCATCGTGCAGAACAAAGTGGATCCCGTGGGACTCATGGTCATCAGCGGCCCCGGCCTTCCGCCCTCCTACATTTCAACCGCGGAGAACACCCACTTCCTCTCAGGCTATGTCAATCACCGGGGCATTGAAACGGCGCCCATCGATCCCGTTGCCGTCACCCGCATCTCAGACGATTTCCGGAAGAGGGGGCTGAATCATGCGGGGATCATCGGCAAATTTTCAACCCGCAACCCGATCCAGGAACTTCAAATCGAAAAGATCGTCTCCAGCGGCATGAAACACGTCTCTCTTGGCCATCGCATGTCCGGTCACCTCAATTTTCCAAGGCGGGTTGCCACAACGTACCTGAACGAGGCCATCTGGGAGCTTTATTCGTCCTTTGTCAAGCAGGTCGTTGACTTTTTCAGAACCATGGGGGTTTCCGTCCCCATCTATATTCTGAAGGCCGACGGCGGCACCTTCAACATCGAGCAGTCCGTTGAATTTCCAGTTTACACCATCCTTTCCGGACCGGCGGCAAGCATCATGGGGATTCTGAGCATGACCGAGAACAGCGGAGAGGACGCCATCGCCCTGGACATCGGCGGCACAACGACGGACATCGCCCTTTTTGCCGATGGCGTTCCGCTCCTGGAGCCCTTCGGGGTCACCATGGAAGGCCACAAGACCCTGATCCGGGGCCTGCGTTCGAAGCCCCTGGGAATCGGCGGCGACAGCAGGGTGCGTTACGAAGGCGGTCAGCTCCTCATCGGGCCGCAGCGCGAAGGTCCCGCTGCTGCCTTTGGCGGTCCCTGCCCCACCCCGACGGACGCGATGATCCATCTCGGACTTACCGACATCGGTGACCCGTCCAAAGCCGAAAAGGCGCTGCAGGGCGTCGCCGATGCCATGGGATGCACCGTACAGAAGGCCGCCGAAGCCATTTTCGAGGGATCCTGCCAGATCATCGCGCGCCATGTCCGCGCCGTCATCGAGGAGATCAACAACAAACCGGTTTATACCATTCATGAACTCCTGGAGGGAAAGCGGATTTCGCCAAAAATCCTTTACATCATCGGCGGACCGGCCAAGCCCATGTCCACCCGCCTTGGGCAGCTGCTCGAATGTCCCGTCCATATCCCGCCGCATCCGGAAATTGCCAATGCCGTCGGTGCCGCCCTTGCCCGGACAACCGCGGAGCTTACGATTCTGGCCGACACCGAGCGGGGAACCATGACGATCGGCGAGGAAGGGATCTCGAAAAAGCTTCCACCTCGCTTTTCCAAAGGAGATGCCATCGAAGCGGGCAGGGAGCTTTTGAAGGAGCGGGCCCTGAGAATGGGTGCCCGGGAGGAGGACCTGGAGATTGAGGTCATAGAAGATCAGGAGTTCAACATGGTCAGGGATTTTTATCTGGCCGGGAAAAACATCCGCGTCAAGCTGCAGGTTAAACCGGGCCTCATTGCGGGATTCAGCACAGGAGAACTCTCATGAAACCAGCACGTAAAACGGGGCTGATCTTTTTCCCGGCCTTTGACTGGGCCATCTCGCCAACCCACCCCGAAAGGGAGGAACGCCTGCTTTACACCCAGGATCAGGTTTTTGAAGAAGGCCTCCTCGATCTGGAGAACATTGTCGAGTACAAGCCGTCCATCGCCTCCTACGAGGATATCAACCGGGTTCACTTCTGCGTTCCCGATGCCAGCGCCGTGACCACGGAATCCCACCTGATTTCCGCGGGCGGGGCGATTACCGCGGCCCAGAAGGTCATGCAGAAGGAGGTGGACAACGCCTTCGCCCTGGTCCGTCCACCGGGACATCACGCCATGCTGGTCGTTCACGGGGCGAGAGGTTTCTGCAACGTCAACATCGAAGCCATCATGATTGAATACATCCGTCACCATTACGGCCATCGAAGGATCGCGGTGGTAGATACCGACTGCCATCATGGCGACGGCACCCAGAACATCTACTGGAATGATCCGGACACGCTGTGCATCTCCATCCACCAGGATGGCCGGACCCTTTATCCCGGGTCGGGCTTTCACGAAGAATTCGGCGGCCCCAACGCCCTGGGAACCACGCTGAACATTCCCCTGCCGCCGCGAACCTCCGATGAAGGGTTTCTTTACATCATGAAAGAGGCCATTCTGCCCATCCTATCCGAATTCAAACCGGATCTGGTGATCAATTCCGCCGGTCAGGACAACCATTTTTCCGACCCCATCACGGACATGCGCTTCAGCGCGCATGGCTACGCCACTTTGAACGAGATGCTGTCTCCCGACATCGCCGTTCTGGAGGGCGGTTATTCCATCGAAAAAGCGCTCCCCTACGTCAATGTGGGCATCATCCTGGCCATGGCCGGCCTCGATTACAGCTACGTGCGGGAGCCGGAATACCGCTCGTCCAGCCTTCGGCAGTCGGAAGACATCTCCCGCTACATCGCCCAGGAGGCGGATGCGATCTATGAACTCTGGTCGCGTCGCGAAGAAATCCGGGAGAAGGTGGTCGGTGACAAGAAATATATAAGAAACAACAAAAGCATCTACTATGACACCGACGGGATTCGAGAGCAGCAGGAAGTGGTCGTCCGGGTATGCCACGATTGCGGCGGTCTTGTCATGATCGATTCCCGTTCCGACCTGGGCCATCGCATCTTTGCCGTCCTGATTCCCTGGAAAGCCTGCCCGCAATGCCGCCGGGAGGGCGAGGACGCTTACGACAAAGCCGCCAGGAAGGACGGGTTCCAGTATATTTATCTCCAGGACAAGGACAAAGATCTCTTCCTTGTCAAATAGGAGAAGGGGCCGAACCGAATCAGAAAAGAAACCGCAGGAAAGGAGATAAGAACGACATTGGACGAGGACGCAATCAGGAACAGAACACAGGAAACGGCAAAAAAGCTCTTTGGCAAGGGGGCCAAGATGGATCCGCCCTACCTCACCTGGAAGGCTTTTGACCGCGACCTGGCCAACGATTTTTCCATGTTTATCACGGGAAATCTCTATTCACGGACCGTACTGACCCTCCCGGAGCGCCAGATGGCGGCCTGCGCCATTCTGGGAGCCATCCGGGCGACGGACGAGCTGAAGCTTCATGTCAACGCCGCCCTGAATGTAGGCTGCGACCCGCGAAAGCTGACGGAGATCTTCTTTCAGATGGCCCCCTACGCGGGAATGCCCGCTGTCAACGAAGCCCTCAACGTCTTCCGGGAAGTTCTGAAGGAACGCGGGGAATGGCCGATTTCAGACAAAACCGCCCCCGCCCCCTAGGATGACCTCCGCCGGGGGGCGCTGCCCTGAGATGTTCCGCCCCCGGCGAATCCTCATCCTCCGGCCAGAACACCGGCGTCAGCGGGATTGGTCGGAAGGCTCTTCAATGCCCAGGCGCTTCGCCGTGTGGTCCTTCCCCAGAAAGAAATTCAGCCAGCCGGAAGAGGAATTGAGGTCCCAGTTGCAGGGCGGCACCGGAATTTCCTCAAGCCGGCTTTCCTGCTGGCTGCCTCTCAACCGGTCATAGGCCCGCACATAAACACAGCGACGCCGGCCTGGATAGACTTCGCACCAGCCCTGGAAGCTTCCCCCGCAGGGGCCGTTGCGCTGCTGTTTCGGGCACTGGGACATGGGGCAGAGAAAAGCCACATCCACCAGGGCGCAGTCTCCGCAGTCACGGCAATCGTACAGAAGGGTTTTCAGCAGATGCTCCAGCTTGTGCAGAAGGCCTTCCAGCCGGGAGCCTTTCAGCTTCGCGGCCAGGCTGCGCATCAGGGCAAAGCCTTTTGTTCCCGGTTCGAAGATCAGGTTGTGAAAGAATCGTGAGATGCCGTACAACCTTCTTTCCGAAAGGCTGGAGCGGCTGCCCTGCCGGCTCTCCGGGATGAGCTCATTGAGCCGGCCGTAGGGGTCTTTCCTGAAATAGTAAAAGGCGCCGGGTGTTGAGTACTGAAATTCAGGAATCAGACTTTCCCACGAGGCGCTGAGCTCTTCCCCTTTTTCAATGACCGCCTCCACCTGCTCACAGGTGACCAGATGGCCCCCGACATGGACTCCGCTGAACCCCAGCCCCTTGAGCAGGGCATACATTTTTGCGCCCCTGGACAGCCGCGCCTCCAGACCCTTGTCAGGCAGGGACCGTTCCCGATCCAGCTGTGCCAGCAGATCGTCCGGAACGACGCACCCGGGCAGCCGGTTTTCCATCATCAGCCGGGCAACGGGATAGGACAGCAGGAAGATGTTTCCCAGAACGGGAACATCAATCTCCCGCCTTTTCATATAGAGCAGAAGCTCATGATACTTGCGGACATCATAGCCCAGTTGAGTCACGATAAAGGAGGCGCCGCTGTCGATCTTTTTTTTCAGCTTGTAATACTGGCAGAGAAGCTCCGCTTCGGTGTGCTTGAAGGGGGACACGGCAGCCCCGGCAAAGAAATGGCCGGGTTGAAGCTCTCCCGTTCCCTTCGGCAGGGGAAATTTCAGCCCGCCGTTGAGTTCCCGGATCAGCTCCAGGACATGGGTGGGGTCAAGATCGAAGACCGGTTGAGGGCGTCCCTGAAATCCGGATACAGGGTAATCGCCGGACATCACGATGAGATTGCGGATCCCCCACCGTTCCAGCGCGTACAGCTGGCTTTCGATCTGGCTGCGGTTTTTGTCCTTGCATGTAAAATGAACAAGGGGTTCGATACCCAGCGCCTTGATTTCAACGGCAAGGGCATCCGCCATCAGGGCCGGCTGCCCGCCCGGGTTGTCCGTTAAGGAAACGGCGTGGATCTTTCCTCCCCGAGCCGCCTTCTCTGCTTCCAGAAGGACGGAGTCCTGGGCCTTTTCCCTGGCTCCCCGGCCCGGCACGAGTTCCCAGGTGACCGTCATGACCGCCGGATCCTTCAGGGATGCCTCAAAAAGAGTCTCCAAATCACGCCTCCCGCCGCCCTTTTTTTAAAGACCGGCCGCCATCCTGGCCGCTTTGACCGTATTGGCCATCAGCATCGTGATCGTCATCGGGCCGACCCCGCCGGGAACAGGAGTGATCGCTCCCGCCTTCTGCCGCACCGCTTCATAATCCACATCACCGCAAAGCTTCGCCTTACCTTCCGGCGTAAAGCCCAGCCGGTTCACACCCACGTCGATGACGACGGCACCCTGCTTGACCATGTCGACGGTAATGGCCATCGGCCTTCCCACGGCCGCGATGAGAATATCCGCCCGGCGGGTGTGGAAACCGATGTCGCGTGTTCCGGTGTGGCAGACCGTCACCGTGGCATTTGCCCCGTCCCCCTTCTGAAGAAGCATATTGGCAATGGGTTTGCCGACAATATTCGACCGACCCACAACAACGACCTCCGCTCCGTCGATCGGGACGCCCGAACGAAGAAGGAGCTGCTGAATCCCCGCCGGCGTGCAGGGGAGAAAATCCGCCTGTCCGATCATGAGCTTGCCGACGTTGAAGGGATGGAACCCGTCAACATCCTTGCCCGGATCGATGGCGTAAAGGATGTTCTGTTCGCTGATGTGGGGAGGCAGCGGCAGCTGCACCAGGATCCCATGAATCCGGGGATCCCTGTTGTACTGAAGGATCCTCTCAAGCAGCAGGGCTTCCGATATGGTTTCAGGCTGATTGTCCTGGACGGAATGAAAGCCGAGTTCATGGGCCGTTCTCTGTTTTCCCGCCACATAACTCATGGAGGCGGGGTTCTGGCCCACAAGGATAGTGACCAGCCCGGGCACGACCCCCCTTTCCTTTAAGAGGGCGGTCTCCCTCTTCAAATCCACCCGGATCTGCTGGGCGATCTCACTGCCGCGAATGATTTTTGCCGCCATTTCAGCTCCTTCAAATGGATATCGCCATGACGTCGGCGGGATTCCCTGATGATGGATCCCTCGGTCAAAATTCTCCAGAAGCTCAAAAACATTTCATTATTTCACGCGTCCTCCGGAGTGAAACCTGTACCAGTTCACCTTTTCAGAGTCAAGACCTAACTGGTGGAGCGCCTGATTCCACGGGGGGAAACCCCTGTTTCCCAGAATTGAGATTTCTCAGGATCTGATGTAAAGTTCCCGGCAATCCAGAAATTCTATCCTGTTTCGATTTCAGGGGAATTCAAGACGGAAAACAAGGGAGGGTTAAGGCTTTTTTTTCATGACCGCGGAACGGGAAGTATTCCCTTCAGGCCCCATGGTCCTAGGACTCGGGCAGTGCTCCCTGGACTATCTCGGTCGCATCCATGAGTATCCAGTTCCCGATGCCAAATGCGAATTTTCCGGGCTGGTCATCCAGGGTGGCGGACCGGTGGCCACGGCCCTGGCAGCCCTTTCCCGCTGGGGGCTGCGTTGCGTCTTTTCCGGGATGATCGGCGACGACGCCTTCGGGCAGACCATCGAGGCCTCCCTCCGGGAAGAGGGCATCGATACGTCCGAAATGGTGGTTCGGCGGAACGGCGCATCCCAATTCGCCTTCATCGCCGTGGAACCCGATGCCGGACGGCGGACCATCTTCTGGCAGCGCCCCACGGGCCAGCCCCTTCAGCCGGAGGAGGTCCCCCTGGACAAGATCCGCCAGGCCGCCGTGCTCCATACCGACGGCCTCTTCATCGACGCCTCCCTCCTGGCCTGCCGCACCGCACGCCAGGCAGGAGTTCCCGTGGTCGTCGATGCCGGCACCCTCCGGGACGGGATGCTGGAACTCGCCCGGTCGAGCGATTACTTCATCGCCTCGGAAACCTTCGCCCGCCAGCTGGTGGGAAATCGGGACCCCCTGGACGCCTGCGCCCTTCTTCTGGACCAGGGACCCCGCCTGGCCGCCGTCACCCTGGGGGCCGCCGGGTATGCCGCCCTCTGCGACGGGGAGGTGATCCGCAAGCCCGCCTATCCCGTCAACGCCCTGGACACCACAGGCTGCGGCGACGTCTTTCACGCCGGATTCATCTTTGGGCTGGTTCAGTCGTGGGACTATGGTCTGTGCCTCGATTTCGCCGCCTGGGCGGCGGCGCAGGTGAGCCTCGAAATGGGAGGCAGAAGGGGAATCCCCTCATTGTCCGGAATCAGGCGCCAGGGCTATCCCGTGAGCATTTAGGGCCCCGGCAACCCGAATCTCCGGGCACAGAGCGTGCATCGGCTTTCCAGGACAAAGTTCCCATGAATGTCATCTGGAACGAAGGCCTCGAAAGCCCAGAATGCCCTGAACGGCCTTGCTTTTTTTCTTTTAATGATTATTATAGGCAAATTATCTGCTGCAGATAATAGATCCAATCGAAATGGTCATGGAAGGTAGACAAACACCATGGAGAAATTTAAATTCGCCGCCGATTTCATCCAGCAGACCCGACAGCCCGTAACGCGGTTTTTCGGCTTGTCCCCGAAGCCTGCCGCTTCCGGCCCTGATCGGCAGGACTCTTCCATTGAAGTCCCGGCGCCGGGCGCCGGTCTGGGCCTCAACGTCATGAGCTTCAACATCCGCCGCGGAACCAGGAGAGACGGAAGAAACTCCTGGATTCACCGCCGCAGGCTCGTCCATGAAATCCTGCAGGGCTATCGTCCCGATGTTCTCGGCCTCCAGGAGGCATTGGATTTTCAGATGGCGGAAGTCCGTGCCATGCTTCCCGGATACAAATCGATCGGCATCGGCAACCTGGGAGGCAGCCGGGGTCTCCATAATGCCGTTTTCTATGATTCCGAACGGTTTTCCCTCTCCGAGGAGGGGACCTTCTGGTTATCCGGCACCCCTGATCTTCCGGGCTCCCGGGGGTGGGGAAACATTATTCCCCGCATCTGCACCTGGGTCAGGCTGATTGAAAAAACCTCTCAGCAGGCTTTCTATTTCTATAACACGCACCTGGATCATCTTTCCCTGCGCTCGCGGAAGAAAAGCGTTCTTCTGCTCACCCAGCGCATCTCCATGCGGAGCTTGCCGGACCCGATTGTGCTGACAGGGGATTTCAATGCCGGAGAGATGAGCATGCCCATCCAGTATTTAAAGGGCAACAAGCCGTTACGAATTAACCTGAGCGTCAAGAAGACCAATCCGGTCCCCTTGATGGATACCTTCCGGCAGCGGCATCCGAAAATCCGCAATGTCGGAACATACCACGGATATAACCGGTATTTCATCCGCCTCAAACTGGATTACATCTTCGTCCCGGCTTCCGCGCGGGTCATAGACGCGGAAATCATCTCCCGGCGCTGGGAGAATTGCTATCCTTCCGATCACTTTCCCCTTCTTGCCCGGGTGGATCTGCCCGTGTCCATGGCTTTCGCGGCTCCTCGCCCCGGCTATCAGGATGCGGTGAGCGCCTGCCCGCCCCACTGACAGGGAGATCAGAATTTGTGAAGCCCTCTTGGATTCTTGACGCCAGATTATCGATGTGTGCGGCGGGATGGTTTCAGGGGGGCTTGAGACTCCCCCCTGAAGTACGTTTCAAAGGCGGGGGTTAAGGCGCGGTCATGACCTCTCCTGCTTCAGGTACCCCTTGGCCAGCGCTTTGTTCACGTGCAGAACCCCCGCATTCATATCCTTCATGGGATAGTCGTCCGTAATGACGGGAAGGGCGTCGGCCTCTTCCTGCGTCTTGACGACGGACCCCGCAGGCACATATCGCCCATCAGCCACGCGGACCCCCATGAGCAGGACTCCCGGTTCAATGACGCAACGGCTGCCGACGTAAGATTTGAAGACAAGCGACTTCATTCCAACGAACGTGTCATCCATAATCACCGCCGGTCCGTGAACATGAACCTGGTGAGCCAGGGATACGCGATGCCCTACATAGACGGCATACTTTTTCCCGTTCACTTCAACGAGATTCTTTTCGACGGGCTTGCCGTCCAGCTCTGTTTCCAGGGCATGGATGATGACCCCGTCCTGGACGTTTGAATCGTTGCCCACGTGAAGAGGCTGGCCTTCATCGCCGCGGACGGACGCCCCGGGGGATACCATGACATTGTCTCCGATGATGACATTCCCGATCACAGCCGCAAGGGGATGAACAAAGGCGGAGGAACCGATCACCGGTTCGACGGCCCTGGCGGAAAAGTCCGTAACCACGTTTTTCCCTATCATTACTCTACCTCCAGATTTTTTATGAAATTCTTTCCCCCGCACCAGGAATGTCAAGCCGGTTTCCTCTTCCGCCGCTCCTTCTCCAGAAGCCGGGGCCAGATGTCATCAATGAATGTCCTGGTCTGTTCCATCGTTCCCGAATTGTCCACGAGGATGTCGGCAAAGGGGATCTTATCCTCAATGGGCATCTGTGAACGGACCCGCTGAAGCGCCTCCTCGCGGGAATACCCGTTTCTCAGGATGAGACGGCGAATCTGCTCATCCCGCGGGATATAGACCAGCATCACCAGATCCACCCGACCCTGCATCCCCAATTCGACGAGCAGGGGGATGTCGGCAATGACGATGGCATCGGGACGGTTCGCCCTGATGGCCGCCATCCTGCTCTGCCACGCATCGAATACGGCCGGATGCACGAGTTCGTTGAGTTTGTCCAGTTTACGACGGTCCGCAAAAACGATGGCTCCCAGTCGAGCCCGGTCCAGGGTTCGATCGGCCCTCAGGACCTCCGGTCCGAAACAGTCGACAATGTTACGCCACGCCGGCTGATCCGGCTCTTCAACCTCGTGGGCAAGGCGGTCGAAGTCAATGAGGAAGGCCCCCTTTTCCTCGAGCATACGGCCCACCGTGGATTTTCCGCAGGCGATTCCGCCCGTCAACCCGACATTCAGCATGGCCCCCTTTACCACAGGGGAGCGTTTCCGGGCAACAAAAAACCTGCTCCCTGCCAGGGAGCGGCCCTTACGTTTTCCGGTTTGCGACCAGGGACTCAAAACGGTCCCACTGCGTGGCGATCCACGTCTCTGTTGTCGCATGGCCGAAGGAGCGGACAATCAGGGCCACCTTGGTTGCCGCATCGGCATCGGGCGCTTCGAAGATGTCCAGGTAGTCGCATGAGCCGAGAACGGCGTAATTGGCAACCCACTTCACGTCCGGGCATTCGGCTTTGATGCGGGCTGCCACCCGGTCATTGAGCTCCGTCAAGGACTGCGGCCTGGCGACGGCCTCAGGCGACAGCCTGGTCATCATGATGTACGTACCCATCGTTTTTCTCCTTTCTTCAACGCGATCCTGTTAAGATGCTGACCAGAAAAATCCGCGTTCTCCGGGGCCACCTCTCAGGCCGTTTCCAGCCTTCCCCTGATTTCCCGGAAGATTCTGCCGATTTCCTCCGTATCGGCCACCAGCTCCAGAAATCCCGCCTGCTCTTCGTAGATTTCCGCAGGGATGGCCGATTTTACTTCCGGTTCGAGGATGTGATACACGGGGAGCCTCAACGAGACTCCGGCCAGCGGACCTGCGAAGCTCGGATCTCCGAAGGTTACGGTTTCCGCCGTAACGGAAGCCACTTCCGGATCGGCGGCCCCGATGACCACCACCAGATCCTGCGCTCCCAGATCGTCCACGAGTTTCTTGATCGTAGACTGCTTCTCCATGTCCACTGCGCCTGCCGATGTTCAGACGAAGCACTCCGTCGCGGTCAGAACGATCTCCGCCCCGGCCGCCTTCATGCATGCCGCGATGGCAGGGCCCGGCACTCCGTCCCTGTCCCCGAAAATAATGGCCTTTTTTCCTTTAAACATGCCTTGATCCTTTCCTGCCCGAGGCAACATCACTTCCTTCTCCCAGGGTTCCTCTCCAGAAGAAAGGAAAGTCCGTCAGAAAGCTGGGTCATCCTTCCCAGGAAGAGGCTCCCCCGGGCGATAAACATGGCGTTGTTCAGTTCCCCCCTCCGGATGCCGTCCATGGCATGCCCCAGAAAGGGGACCGCCGCCGGAATGTGCCCCTGCGTGGGGGCGAATCCCGGCATGCCATGCTCACGAACGAACCGGTCGATCTCCTGCCGGGCGATTTCCTTCCTCAGGACCGCCAGGGCGCCGATCATCCGGTAATTGGCCAGAGGGACGTTACCGCTTCCCCCGGAAACGGTGACTTCGGGGTTCTGCAGCTCTACGGCGTACTTGTCGATATCGGTGACCTTCAATCCCACCCGGTCCAGGGGCTTCAGAACCAGGGATTCCAGGATATTCTGCTGGGACGAACCGGAGCCGATATCATGTTTGCCGACGGCATCCAGGCGGACCACCGGACTCTGCCCGTCATCTCCGGTCACCAGAAAGGCTATCCCCCCGAGCACATCCTCCAGGATGGGCATTCCCCTCGCGACATGCCCCTGAAATTTCATGCCCAGCTTGGCTAAGGAACCGCCTCCCACAACCGCCACCCTCTCATAGAGGCCGGCCTTCACCAGGCCGGAGGCGAACAGCAGGGCATAGAGAGGACCGGTACAGAAGGCCTTGACATCGCAGCCGGTGGACGCCACGCAGCCGCACATCTCGCCGATGGCCTTGGCCAGCCCACCGCCTCCCCGGTTGTACCGGTCCCCTACGGCTTCTTCGGAACAGTTGAGGAGAAGATCGAGCCCGTCCCCCCCGATGTCCGCACTTCGCAGGAGATTCTTCAGAGCGAGAGCACCGGAAGCCTTGGCCAGAAGGTTTTCCATCAAAACGTGGGCCTTGAGGTTGTCGTCCCGGTCGTGATGCCGGTTGACGCATCCGACCCTCCGTCCGCCATGGAAGAGGGGAAGCGACCCGGAATGCTCGATCAGCCCATCCACCCTCCCCGGATCAACCCCCTGGCCGATTCTGCCCGGATCCGCGCCCCTCCAGAAAGGATGGGATTCGAGGAGCCCTTGCAGCACAGGTGCAGAATCCTTCTCGATCTCCACCAGGCCGAAGTCGTCAGCGAGCTTTATCATTCCCAGAAGCAGCTCTTCCGGGTAAATCTCGCCATAGGGGCCCCGTCGCGGGGCTGGGAACACGGGATGGTCGTACCAGGGCTGCCCGATGCCGTGCAGGTCATCGGGCTTGAGATTTCCGATGAAGACCTGGTTGGGGGGATAGGCCACGACCTCCTCAAAACCGCGCAGATGCCCTTCGATGGCGGACAACACAAGCGCCGGACGGTCGGCGATTTCGCGGCTGGGTTTCGATCCGTAGCGGACGAAGCCCGGCGCGTGTGCCAGAATGCAGGAAAAGGCGGCAATGACGGGATCGGGCATCGTGGCCCTCCTGTTCAGAACACGGTCTGGCCTTCGATTTTCGTTTCCAGCGCCTGCAGGGCCTTCTCCACAAGCGCCCTTCGGAGGCTCTTTTCCTCGGTTTTCGATTTGCAGGGGTCGCCGAGGGGGTGGGGAATGGCGACGGCGGGAACGATCCGGTTTGCCCCCACCGTCCGGGAAATGGGAACGATGGTGCAGATATGGACGGCCGGTATCCCCTCTCTCTCCATCTCCTTTGCCATCGTTGCCCCGCAACGCGTGCAGGTTCCTCAGGTGGAGGTAATCAGAACGGCCCCAACGCCACTCCGGATCAGATCCCGGGCGATCTCCCGGGCAAACTGTCCGCACCTGGCTACGGACGTGCCGTTCCCCACGGTGGCGTAGTAAAAGGGATGGAGTTTCCCGATCCGCCCTTCCCTCTCAAGGTCTCTTGCCGCATCGAGGGGCAGCACCCGGTTCGGATCAGCGTTGGCATAGGTGGGATCGTATCCGCCGTGGGCGGTTTCATGGGATTCCGGCGTCATTTCGGAAAGCGCGCCGATGTCGTATTTTCCGTACCGGGTCGCACTGGAGGCTTCAATGCAGTCCGGATTCCCCCTGGGAACGATCCCGCCGCTGGTGACCAAAGCCAGGGTGACCCGGCTCATCCTGTCGACCGGCGGCAGAAGCGGCACCCGGTCGAATGCGGGAAGGGGGTATTCTGTTGCGAAAGGCTCCCCTTTCATTTTCTGCAGGAGCATCTTCACGGCCCGGACGGCTCCGGTTTCTGCTGAAAAGGTGTTCCGGCGGATGCCCCGGGGAAGGTACCCCTCCTCTTCCGGAAACCCGACGGGCTCGCCCCGGAGGAGTTTTCCCGCCAGGCGGCTCATTTTCTCGGCCGCCTCTCTCATACCGGCCGTGGTACCCCGGGTCTCCACGATAAAAACCGACCTGCGGGACAATTCCGCCCCGTGGTTTTCGGGATACATCCCGGTCACGGCGGGAATTCCCAGCCTGTCGACGACGGCGTTGCAGACCGAGCCGCAGGCGATCCCATAGCGTCCCGCATTGAATGCCGGGCCGGCCAGGACCAGATCCGGCCGAAAGCCCTCCATCAGGGCCAGAACCCTTTCCGTCGCCTCCTCGAGGTGCTCGCTGAAGTAATTATCCCCGCAGATGACCGTCGCCACCATCTCGACCTCCGGCCCGAAAAGCTCGGCAAAGAGATTCCCGGGCCCCACGGGGCCGCTTCTGACGACGGGTTCCATGCCGGCCTTTTCTTCCCCGCCGATGCCGCCGAAAAATTGATTGAGATAGACAACCGCTTTCCATGGTCCCATGGCGCCCCTATCCTCCACGTGCGTACAGAACTTCGAAACCCAGTTCATTCGTGGCGCCCAAGAGCGCCTGCAGTTCGACCCCGAGCCCCCCCGCCCGGGCAAGGCTGCCGGACTGCCCTCCCGCCAGTTTTTCCGCCACCCGGATATCGCCGAGCACCCGCTCCATGGGCGGAAGAGTAATCCGCTCATTGGCATTGCCCACACTCACAATGGCATCCGCGTGGGGCGTCACATCCGCCAGGGACTGAGAGGCTCCGTCGCTGCCAGCAAATTCGTCGGATATCAGGACGGTCCGGATTCCCCTCTCCTCCAGGCCGGCGCAGATCATCATGGCATCGGCATCGGGATTTCCGAAGCCCTCCTTGGAGACGACGGCCCCCCGGGCGCCCAGCATCTCCACGAGCTTGACGGCATATTCAGCCGATCGGACCTTATCGCGAAGCGTCACGTTGGCATTGGTCACAACCGTTCCCAGGAAGCGCAGATCGGTTCCATCCCGCCGCAGCAGTTCCGAGATGACCGGGTTGTTCTGATGGTGATAGGTGGTGTTCTTATCACAGGCGGAAACGCAGTTTCCGCTCACGATGGCCCCGTCCATGGACTCGGTGGGCAGCAGGAGCGTGGGCAGAAGGCTCTTTACATCGCGCCCGTACAGGTAGGTGTCGTGGAGCAGTCCCTGGCTCAGAAGCATGCAGACATAGGCGACATCGGGAAGACCGGCGTCGCGCCGGACGGGAGTCGGAAACCGGGGCCATTCGAACCGCTCAACCGACTCGGGAACGGCGCTTCGGCAGGCCTCCCCCAGATAAGCGGCGGCGCGCAATCCGGCCAGCCTCAGGGCTTCCTCGTGCTGATGCGGGGAAATTCCAGGCAGAACGTCAATGCCCAGAACGATGTTGAGGAGGCGGGAAAAAGAACTGTACCGCGCCCCCGGGCCGCTCATGTCGATCAGCCCCTCCTGAAATCCCACGACCTGCCCCGCGGTTACGACGGCGCACCCCTTCAGCACATGGGTCCGCCCCGTTCCAACGGTCTCCACGCCCGAAATCAGGCCGGGAAAGATTCCTCCCCTTCCTTCGATCTTGACGCGGGGTTCGATGACATCCTTGACGGGAAGAATGCGCACACTTTCTCCGGGCCTTGCCAGATCGGCCCTGACGGAAGCGATGCGGAAGTCGTTCCCCCTTGTTTCTTCGATGAGCTCTTCGCGGTGGATGTGCAGGGCCTTGCCGTCGATTGCGGTCTTTCGTCCCCAGTCGATTTCCTCTACAGGTATGATGCCCAGTTCGAGAAGCATGACGGGTTCTCCTTCTCTGTGTCCGGGTGCGGATGGGGAAATTTTCGGATCCGCCCTGTGCAGGCACGTTTTCCCCGCCGTCCATCGAAGGGATGCTTCCTGCAGGGACGTCGCACAAGGCCGGTTTCAGAATAAATTACAGAGCCCTCCCTGTCAAGCATGAAAGAATTCCCCCTTTCCCCGCAGATTTCGGCCCGTTGTCGGAGGGCCGGCAGGCCCCGGAAATCGTCGCCGGCTGGACCCTCTGCACCAGGCTTCCGGAAAGGGCGGTTTTGTGCCGGGAGCGAAGGCGTTTCTCTCTCTCGACCGGGAAGCTTCTTTTTCGGGAGTGCGAGGCTTTCTCGTGCTGCTGGAAACCTCGGAAACAGCCAGCGAAAAAGGATGTGGTATGACGATTGCTTCTTCAGGAATGGCAGTTCTCGGGCAAGCTCCTTTTCGCCTGCCCTGTGTGCCTGAGCCCCAGGGGCTCTTTGGACTTCAGCCGCCGCGACCCGATGGCAGAATCCTTTCAAGAACGACCGGATTACCCTTTGACAGCCCATCGCCTGCCATGCCATGATAAGGCATCAGCCGCCGCACGGCAGAGCCGGTTTCTTGAATTTTTATGATCTTCCGGCCGGTTACAGGAGATTTTCCATGAATAGAACCTTATCGGTGATCGAAACATTCCGCCTCATCACGATTTCCCTGATCTTCTTTTTTGCCGCTTTCGGCCAGGCCTGCGCCGATGTAGCGCCCAAAGCCTTCTTCGATGAGCTGCAGAGGCGCCTTATCGCCGACGGCTTCGACGGCAAGCGCATCCGGGAACTCTATCGGAGCGAGGAGATCTCCTTTGAAACCCGGGGCGTCGCAGCCTACTTTCAGCACAACGAAGCCAGGCTGGACTACGGGAAGTTTACAGCACGGCCCGCCCTGATTGATGATGCCCGCAGCTACATGAACGAACACGCCGTAACCCTGTCCGCGGCAAGAGAAAAGTTCGGCGTCGATCCCGGGATCATCACGGCCATCATCCTGGTGGAAACCAACCTGGGCCGCAGCCTGGGCAGCCGCCCGATCATCAGCACCCTGTCGACCATGGCCTCTCTGTCGGAGCCGGCGCCCCGGGAATACCTCTACGGGCGGCTCAGTGAAGGCAGACGCTTCGACCCGGGCAAATACAATTCCCGGGCTGACAGAAAATCCCGCTGGGCCTATAAAGAGCTTAAAGCCTTTCTGATCTATACCGAACGCCACGAGGTCGATCCCCTCACCGTGGTCGGGTCCTATGCCGGTGCGCTGGGCATCGCCCAGTTTATGCCAAGCAACATTCTGCACTATGGCCGGGACGGCAACGGCGACGGCCGCATCGATCTATTCCACGACGCCGATGCCATCTTCAGCATTGCAAATTACCTGAAACAATTCGGCTGGAAGCCGAATCTCAGCCATGACCAGGCCTTCAGGATCATCTATCAGTACAATCACAGCCGCCAGTACGTAAACGCCATCCTGAAAATCAGCGATCTGCTGGCCCTTCAGGAGTCCGCCCCTTCGTGACCTTCGTGCACAATGCTGACGCCGGGGCGTTCTTTATGATAAACTGGCTGCATGAAGTCTCGAGGGAGGATGGCCATGCCGGATTTGCTTTTTCTTCTGATGATTTGTTTCGGGCTGTCGAGCCTGGTTTTCCTGATTCTGGCTTTTGCGGCCATAGGGAAAAGGAAGTTCATCGGCTCGGCAGGCGTCTTGATGGTCGCACTCCTCTGCCTTGCCCTTACCGCCTTGCTCGGAACGATCACCGTGGCCACAAAAGGTTACCTGGCTCTCACTCATGAAGAAACGGCGGCCGTGGTCAGAGTCGAACCCCTCGGAGGAAAGGTGTTTCTGGCGCATTTTGAATTTCCCGACGGGAAGAAGGCTTCTTTCCGGCTGGCAGGCGACGCGATCTATGTCGATGCGCATGTCCTCAAATGGAAGCCCTGGGCCAACGTGCTTGGTCTTCACGCCAGTTATGAACTGGACCGCGTTGCGGGCCGCTACCGGGACATTGACGAAGAGGTCAACGCGTTGCGCACGGTGTTTCTACTTTCCGAAAAAAAGCCGCTTAACATGTTTCACCTGAGAAAGACCTATCGGTTTCTTGAGCCGCTCCTTGACGCCGAGTACGGCTCCGCCGTGTTTGTCGACGTGACAGGGCCCTCGCAATTCGAAATCAAAGTTTCCACAACAGGGCTTTTAGCCAGACCATCCGGATCTTGAGCGTGCTGAACAGGGAAAAGGCATCCATCCGCAGGCGGCAATCCGGTCTGCGGGGAACGGGTTGTGCAGGCACCTCTCCAGATCCCGGGAAAAAGCCGATGTCATCCGGTCTTTGACATCAGGGCGGTCCGTGGTGCATAATGCGCCCTGTTGTTTCCGGAATTCCACATTATTCTTTCAGGAGGTGTTCAAGTGAAAAAAGCATTGATCGCAGTCGTGATGGCCCTGTGTGTATCCTTCTTTGCCGTGGGCTGCAGCAAGGAGAAGGAGCAGGGGAAAGCGGAGCCGGCAGTTGAAAAGGAGATGAAAGCCGCCGCCGCTCAGGAATTGTCGGCAACGGTGGTGAGCACCGCCGCCGGCCGGACCATG
>MVRU01000038.1 GCA_002067745.1 Syntrophus sp. PtaU1.Bin005 | reverse complement strand
TCCAAAGCCTCCCGGGTCGATTATGAAGAAATATATCACATTATTTACGACATTTCAATGTTGACATGACACTAGCTCCTGGATTATTTGACTTCCACCGCGAACGATATCAGCCAATCACCAAAAGAACAAGATTTAAGATCAGGGCTGAAAAAGGCGGTTGATAACGTTTCGCCTCTGTTGCGCCATCCCGATAGATGAATTGTTTGACCGGAAGGGGAATTATGCGCTGACCTGGTCCTTCAACAGTGATTCCCGTTTAGTCCCGTTGTGTTGATAGTAAACGCTGGACCGCGATATTCCAAGCAGTTCAGCCTGACGGCACACGGCAATGTCAAGATCCTTTCTTTTGATAAGCGACACGCGCTCCTTGTGGCTCAGATCCAGATTCTGTCGCAGCCAGTTCAGTTCTTTCTGAAGTTGATCAACCTGACGGTTGAGGCTTTGGATCTGCCTTTCCTTCTCCTGGTCATCGTCCTTCTTACGATTGGTGAAAAGATCCGGCATCCGCCGGGTAGCAATGACTTTCCAGTTGCGGACCTGCACCGGATGAATCTTATAGCGATCGGCGAGTTCAGCCGATGTTTTCTTGTCCCGAATGGCTTCCAGAACGACCTTGGCTTTAAAGGACGGGGTGTATGTCTTTCGTTTGTGTTGCATGTAAGTTTCTCCTTTTTCTGACTCAGCTTTGAAAAAAATTTTCCCTGCAGCTGTAAAAACAGACCGCCAGAGTCCATATCCCACTCTGAAGCCCGATGAGTCGATGGCCTAGTGGATGAACCGGCAACTCAAAGTGGTCTTTTTATGTCATAATGTAAGAATAAGAAGTTGATTGTAATAATGAGTCATATAATGTAATGATAAGTAAATCAACAAGAATTGTTCGAGTCATTATGACTTTATTGACATAACGATAGGCAAGGCTTCTGATAGAGAAATGCAGGGGATTTCAGGTATTTGAAAGGCAGATTACTTCTTAATAGGAAGAATTGTTATGAACTTTTTGAAGATTCCTGTTTTTTGTCGCTGTCAGGGGTGCACAGAAAGGATAACTGCTTTGTCCGCTCAGCGATCAGGGAAGTGATTTCCTTTTCAAGCTGGTCGAAAGCCTCCAGCAGTGCTGTCGCCTGTTCGGTAAGATGCATTCCCTGTTTTTGCGATTCAATAACCACCAAGGGGATTCCCAGCCGTTCCTCGGAGGCCTTCAGCCTGCCCCATGCCGCACGATAGGACATATTCAGCTTTTTAGCGGCTGCATTGAGGCTTTTGCATTCCGCAATCGTCTTGAGCAGTTCATATCGTCCCTCGCCGAATAGAACACGGCCATTCTTTTCCAGCCATACTTTATGTCGGATGTTCAACGATTCCATCCTCTTCTTCTGAAATTTGTGGGCGAACCAATATGCTATTTATGCCATAGAGCAGGCGGAAAATCAAGACAAAGTCAAGCAGGAGAGTATTTTGAACAGGCGTGTTTTTGGCTTGACTTCCAGGATGACCTCCTTTTATGCTGCAGCTGTTTTGTATGAAATGATCTTTAAGGAGCCCCTGCTTATGAAACCTGCAATCGTTGTTATCGACATGGTCAAGGATACCCTGGATTCTTCCCATCCCCTGCCCATTACGCCTTTTGCCCGGGCCATTGTGCCGATGATAAACCATCTGACGGAGGAAGCCCGGAAACGTTCGATCCCCGTCATCTTTTCCACCGACAGCTTTCTCGAAGGGGATTTCATTTTCAAGGGAAAGATGAAAGAGCACAGCATCCGGGGCACTGAAGGCGCTGAAGTCACCGACCGGCTGGTTCAGGCCCCGACGGATATCTGGCTCCCCAAACGCCGCTTCAGCGCATTTTTCAAGACGGATCTCGATCAGACACTGCGTCTGCATGGTGTAGACACCCTGGCCGTCGCAGGCATCAGCACCAACTGGTGCGTCCTTTCCACGGTCCTGGATGCGCTGGCCCATGATTTTGCCGCCTATTTCATCGAGGATTGCTGTGCTGCCCACAAAGAGGAAGTCCATGAGCAGATCCTGAACATTTTCCGCAATAATCCACTTTATCCGATTTTCCAGGTTATGACCGCCGACGAATTTCTGCAAAAGCTGAACTGATGTGGTGAAATCTTTCACCGGGAAAGGAAGAAGCCATGATGCTCCAGGAACTGGTTTTGAAGAACAGGAGTTACCGACGATTTGAAGAAAGCGAACGAATATCCGAAGAAACGCTGAAAGAACTTGTGGACCTCGCCCGCCTTTCGCCTTCGGCGGCCAATCTCCAACCGCTCCGGTTTGTCCTTTCCGCGGATCCTGACAAGAATGACCGAATCTTTCCCTGTCTTGCCTGGGCCGGTTATCTGAATGACTGGCCAGGCCCTTCGGAAGGGGAGCGCCCTGCCGCGTATATCGTGATACTGGGAGATACGTCCATTGTCCACTCCTTCGGGTGCGACCATGGAATTGCCGCGCAGAGCATCCTTCTGGGTGCGGTGGAGAAGGGACTGGGGGGATGCATGATCGCTTCGATCAAGCGGGCGGCCCTGCGGCAGTCCCTGAACATCCCGGAGCAGTACGAAGTCCTCCTTGTGCTGGCTCTGGGCAGGCCGCGGGAGAAGGTTGTCATTGAACCCCTCGGACCGGATGGCTGCATCCGATACTGGCGGGATGAGGAGGGCGTCCATCACGTTCCCAAGAGGCCCCTGGAAGAGCTTCTTCTCTGAAGCTCCCTTCCGACCGTGAAGGGCAGAAGGCTCAGCGGCCTTGAAGCTGTGAGGCAAAACCCCGATGTCGGCGTGGGGACAGCGACGAAGCGGTCTTAAAAAGGCGCATGTTAACGTCGGGATTGGAGCCGGCCGCTGCAGAGGGAGGGGATCACGTCAGGTCGTACTCAAAGATCTGCCAGCGGTCGATTTTTTCGAAGGCATCGTCGACGGCTTTGAAGAGCGTCTTGAGCGAAACAGGTTTGATGAAAAAATCATCGAAGCCGGCGCCCCGGCATTCCAGAAGCCCGTAAATATTGCTGTAACCCGTCAGGGCATTGATGATGGCAATCTGATTGTCTTTGCGGATTCTCCTGCAAAGATCGATGCCGCTCATGCCGGGGAGATTGAGATCCAGAAACATGACCATGACACTTTCCCTGGCGAGAACCTCCAGGGCCTTTTCCGCGTTCTCCGCCGTGATCACCTTGTAATCGCGCATGCTCAATGCCTCCTGCAGCATCGAAAGAATCTCAATCTCATCATCCACCAGGAGAATCTTCGGTTCAACCATGTCTTACCTCTTCACAATCCAATGAAATCTGTTGTTTGCTTATTCTTGATTCTATGTGTTCCTGTTCAAGCCATAACCATGCATCAGGACGGATCCGTTTCTTCCGTCTCGTCTTCATGCAGGTTCATGATCTTGCCGATTCCCGCATAATCCTTGAAAGAACATTCTTTCACGGTTAAAAGCTTCTGGGTGATCATTTCCATCCGTTCCGTCTGTCCCTTTATGATCTGCAGTTTCTGATGGATTTTCGGATCCAGGGCCGGGTCGGCAAGGAGCAGTTCGGTGTATCCGGAAAGGATCTGAAGGGGCTGGTTGAATTCGTGACAGATCGTTCCCGCCGTCTGCAGTATGCTTTGCAGCCTCATCCGCTGGAGGCGCTCCTGCTCCGCATGCTTTTGATCCGTGATGTCCTGCATCAGGATCAGTGCGTGCTCCACATTCTGCAACTGGATCCGTTCCGCCGACAGAAGGCAATGGCGGATCTCTCCCGTTTTGGTTCGTAACGGGACATCGAGGTTTTGCACGGAACCTTTTGCAATCATCATGTTAATGACAAGATTACGCTGTTCCGGATAGACGTAAACATCAAGCTTTCTTGAGGTTTTTCCCACCACCTCCCGGCGCGTAAACCCGAGGTTTCGCAGATAACTTTCATTGACTTCAACGATTTTTCCGTCCTGAAACGTGATGATGGTCATCATCGTCGGAATGCCTTGAAACGCTTTGAGGAATTTTTCCTCGCTGATCCTGAGGACCTCTTCAGTTTGTTTGCGATCGGTGATATCGGTCATGCTGGCGACAATGCCGCCCGGAGTCCCGTCGGCTTTGTGAAAAAGGGCTTTATGGATGATGGTATGCAAGAGGGTGCCGTCTTCGGCGTGGATCGTGGATTCATAAACGGCCCTGCCGCCCTTCTGAATCAACTCTATGTCCAATTGGCGATGAAGGTCGATCTGATCGACCTGATCGAGATTCTCGACGGATGAACCCAGGATCTCTTCCCTCCGCAGATTGAAATATTCCTCGAAAGCCTTGTTGCAGCCGAGGTATAGTCCCTGTGGATCCTTGTAAAAGACAGGATTCGGGATGTTGTCGATCAGGATCTGGAGAAAACGGATCTGTCCCGCCAATTCCTCTTGCAGAAGCTGTTTCTCCGCCAGGCGCGCCTCCAGCATCCGGTACAGGATCCGGTTTTCCTCCGCCACTTTGGCGGCATAGGACAGCTCGTTGCCCAAGAGGAGGATCACAATGGCCTCGTTGTTGTGGCGGCTGACATGATCCGCGTTCGTGCCCTGTTCGCCGGCACTGTAGAAACCCGCCAGGGGAACACCGGGCATGGCAGTGGTGATCGCGGCCAGTTCTTCATTAATCCTGCTTTTCAGAAGATTCATCCTCAGGAAGCATGAGCAGACCAGTATGGCGGCAGGTTCGGTGATGCCGGACTGCATCAGTGCACTCTGCAGCGTGTCCTTTCCCGCCGCGGCCACTTCGTCCTCGATGGCTTCCATCAGGGCCAGAGCGGTTCCCTCCTGCACCGGGTGGGCGAGTTTTGCTCCGCCATTCGGCGTTAGGGTGTGAGGGACGAAAATCGTGTACTCCCCCAGAGCATGGCGCATTCCGAAGGGCCGCGCTATCTGTTCAAAGAGATAGTTTCCTTCCAGCTCTTCCCTGGGGATGCCGTGAAGTTCCGAAAAAACATCCGCGGCCGGTCTATGGTCCAGTTCAAGAACTTCACGGCCCCTGCATTTTGTGGCAACGACTCTCTTCCCCGTGGGGTGGAACCCGTGGCCCATGGCAATACCGAACTTAAGCCCCGTTTCGAAGACCGCCAGAACCATGCTGTCAGAGTAGGCTCTGTTTCCGTAAAAAACGAAATTTTCCTGCCCGGTTGTTCCTGCGGGATCGACGGCGCTGCCTCCGAAAAAAGAGATGCATCCCTGAGAAAGGCGTTTGAGTTCTTCCAGGATTTCAGGGCTGTAGGAATCCGAGGCGGCCGTGCATCCCGGTGAAAACAGGATGGCAAAGACCGACCGGCCGTTGCGGGTCATTTTATTGTAATAGGAGCTGTTTTTAGGATTGAAATACCGTTTGACCGTGCCCCCTTCGATTGCCTCGATCACGGCGCCTCGACAATCCGTTGACACCCCTTTCCCCAGTCCGACGCTGACAGAGAGATAAGGGGAAGCGAGGGCCATAACCACAACGCTTCCCGAAAAGGCCCGATGGCACATTTCTCCGGCTGAACTGGCGCCGAACAGGGGGACGTCACCAACGACGCTCCGGATTCCGGAAAGCATGGCGTCAAGGTCATAGGAAGCCGGTGCAAAGACGATCACCGCCGTCAGGAAATAGGAGATAATGCCCTCTGTCGCCTGGCTGGCAGCATCCCGACCGGCCCCGAATGAGTCATCCCCCCGGGCGATGCCACATCCCACTTCAATATTCGGGGTGCCCTTCACCCTGGTTCTTTTTCCCGTGCCATGCATTAGAATTGTGCTGTCACTGTCATTTTTTAGGTAGTCTGCATAAAAATCCGTCGCCGCGCCCTTTGATCACGATGTCCGTAACCCGAGGATACAACAGGAAGATCTGATATGAGGTTTTTTTCAGCATGCAGGATAGAGCTTTTTGTAGAAGCAATATCCAAGCCATGAAGAGCGTGTGTTTCCGGGGGGAGCCTTCAGGATTTGAGGCCTGTATACCGGAGGCGGAGGGAATTGCTGACGACCGAGACGGAGCTCAGGGCCATGGCGGCTGCTGCGAACTCCGGGTTCAGAAGGATTCCGGAGAAGGGGTAGAGCACACCGGCGGCGATCGGGATGCCGATGATGTTATAGATGAAGGCCCAGAAGAGATTCTGGCGGATGACCTTCATGGTTTCCAGGGAGAGCCGGATGGCCCGGGGAACGGCCCGGAGATCACCGGTCATCAAGGTAATGTCGCTGGCTTCGATGGCCACGTCCGTTCCGGCTCCGATGGCGATGCCGATGTCCGCCGACGTCAGGGCCGGAGCATCGTTGATCCCGTCTCCCACCATGGCCACGATCTGCCCTTCCTGCTGAAGCCGCCGGATTTCCCGTGCCTTGTCACCAGGCATGACTTCTGCGAGAATTTGATCGATGCCCAGTTGGCGGCCGATAGCTGAGGCGGTGTTGAGATTGTCTCCGGTGATCATGGCCACCCGGAGCCCTGAGGCTTTCAGTTCGGCCACGGCTTCTTTTGCAGATTCCCGCGGGACATCGGACAGGGCGATCAGTCCTGTAACCCGGCCCTCTTCGGCGACCAGGACGCAGGTTTTTCCCTGACCGGCCAGATCGGCGACCCTCCGGTCCAGCCCCTGCAAATCCATCCTTTCCTGAAGCATAAGGCGGAGATTCCCCAGCAGGCACGATTTCCCTCCGATGAGAGCCCGTGTCCCCAGTCCGGACAGCGCCTCGAAATGCTCAACGGCCAGGGGGGCCAGCCCCTCCGATCTTCCTCGAACGACGATGGCCTGGGCCAGGGGGTGTTCCGACCGGGATTCAAGAGAAATCGCCGTCTGGAGAACCCTTTCCGGCACAGTTCCCTCCGCGGCCAGGATATCCGTCACCTCCGGCTCTCCCCGGGTCAGGGTGCCTGTCTTGTCGAAGACCACGGAGGTCAGCCGATAAGCCTTTTCCAGGCTTTCTCCTCCCTTGATCAGGATGCCGTGCTCCGCCCCCAGCCCCGTGCCCACCATGACCGCCGTGGGTGTGGCCAGACCCAGCGCGCAGGGGCAGGCGATGACCAGGACGGAAACAAAATTCAGGAGGGCGCGGCTGAAGACAGGTTCCGGGACGAAAAAGAACCACACGATAAAAGTCAGCAGCGCTATCGCAATGACAACGGGAACGAAAACGGCCGCCACACGATCGGCAAGCCGCTGGATCGGGGCCTTGGAACCCTGAGCTTCTTCCACCAGCCGGATAATCTGGGAAAGAGCCGTTTCCGCACCGATCTTCGTGGCTTCAAAGGTAAAGCTGCCGCTGCGGTTCAAGGTGGCGCCGAAGACCTCGGAGCCCGGCTCCTTGTTCGCAGGCACGCTTTCCCCCGTGAGCATGGATTCGTCCACCGCTGAAGAGCCTGAACGGACGATGCCGTCTGTGGGGATCTTTTCTCCCGGCCGCACAACGAGCAGATCCCCCTTGAGAACCTCTTCCACCGGGATGTCCATTTCCTGATCGTCCCGGATGACGCGGGCTGTTCTCGGCTTGAGTCCCACCAGACGCCGGATGGCCTGGGATGTCCGGCCCCGGGCGCCCGCCTCAAGCAGCCTTCCCAGAAGGATCAGGGTGACGATCATGGCCGCGCCGTCGTAGTAGACATGAGGCATCAGCCCTGCCTCGGCGAAGAACCGGGGGAAAAAAGTGGCCAGGGCGGAATAGATGTATGCCGAGAGTGCCCCGATAGCCACCAGGGTGTTCATGTCGCTGGTTTTCTGCCGGGCCGCTTTCAGGGCGCCGGTAAAGAAGCGGCTGCCCACCCAGAAAACGACGGGGGCGGTAAGGATAAAGAGGATCATCTGGAGGGGCCGCGGCGGAATGCCATGGAGAAAGGGAAACCAGTGCTGCATGGAACCCATGAAGATGATGACACTGAGCACGGCGCCGACGGAAAACCGGAGTTTCAAGTCCTTGATTTCCCGGATCCGCGCGGCGGCGATGGGGTCTTCCTGAAGCTCGTCGATGATCCCCAGGAATTCGTATCCCTGGTCGATCACCGTTTCCTTCAGTCCCGTCACCCCTTGCCAGACGGGTTCATGGAGGACCGTGGCCCGGGCCGTGGCCAGATTGACCGACACATCCTTCACGCCCTCCACTTTTTTCAGGGCGTTTTCGACGCGGCGCACACAGGCGGCACAGGTCATCCCGCCGACGGAAATCGTTGTTTTTTCCAGCCCTCCGGCGGCCGGGCGGTCGATTTTGACGACCTCATAACCCAGTTCCCGGACCCGCTCGGTAAGCTGTTCAGGGAGTACCGTCGCGGAATCGAAGTCCACAACGGCCTGTTCCAGGGCGAAATTGACGGTGGCCTGTTCGACCCCCGCCATTTCCCGCAGTCCCTGCTCAACGCGGCGCACGCAGGAAGCGCAGCTCATTCCGGAGATATGAAGGATTGCCTTATCCGACAACTTCGAACCCCGCCTCGGAAATTTTTTGTTTGATGACTTCCGGGTCCACGGACTTCGTTTCCTCGAACGTGGCTTCACCGGCCTTCAGATCAACGGAAACATCCTCAATGCCCTCGATACCCTTCAAGGCCTTCGTAACAGCCATTACACAGTGGTTGCAGCTCATTCCTGTAATCTTGATCTTTTTCATAATGCCGCTCCTGAGATTGTAATGTATCATAAATATTACAATCTCCTTCTGGTTTGTCAAGGCGAAGACGGCGGCTCACCCTTTTGCGTCCTGAAAAGGAGCACTCGCAAGGGAGAATGAAGCCGGGGCCGTTGGGCGAGAGGACTGGTCGGCACAGGCCATGGTGGCATGGGATCGTGCAAAAAGGGGGCTCTTCTTGAAACGAGCGGGGGGCAGGTCGTCAGGACAGTGATGACAGGTAGGCGCGGAGATTGGTCTTTTCATTGGTGATTCCCAGTTTCCTGCGGATGTTGTTGCGATGAAAATCGATCGTGTTTTTTGAGAGATACAGCAAATCTGCTATTTCCTTCGTTGTTTTACCCTCCCGAATCAGGTTGGCCACATCCAGTTCCTTGGAGGTGAGATTGTACGTCCCGGAGGTCAATCGTCCGTTGAACGAAGTTCTGATGTCTTTGAGGTTTGTTTCAAGAACCTCCAGGCACGATCGATTGCGCGCATCAAGTGGGGCTATCTTCAGCTTTTCGACATAGGGCATGACAAGGTCATTGATGTTTGACAGAATCCTCTCTTCAACTTCCTCTCGATCTTCCTCCTTCTGCCTGAGGAGAACCCTCAGGGCGACATTGGCCTCTTCGAGGGATCGGGATTTCTCATCCAGTTCCCTCTGCCTCTCCTGCAGCGCCTCCTCCGCCTGCTTCCTGTCCGTTACATCCCGGCCCACGCCTTGATGCTCCGAAAGGGTGCTCCCTTCAGAGAAAATCGCCCGCTGGCTCCACTGCTGCCAGCGAACCCCGCCGTTTTCCATCATCCCGCGGCACAAAAAGCAGATGACCGGATGCTCCGGGCTGAGTGACGACATCCTTTCCAGGATGCCCGCCCGGTCTTCCTCGTGAATGAAGGATAGAAAGTCTCTCCCGATCAGCTCCTCGGCCTGTTGGCCCAGGTATGAGCCGTAGGCTTCATTGACGAACGTGAAACGACCGTTCGGCGTCATCCGGCAGATCAGTTCCGTCTGGTCTTCAACAATGCCCCGATAGCGGGCTTCACGGATGCGGAGGATCTCCTCTGCCTGGTGGCGCTGGGTAATGTCGTCGAGCATTTCGATCACGGCCTCGATGGAGTTGTTTCTGTCCAGGATTGCGGAAGAGACGATGCGAAAGAGGCGGGGTTCCCCGCCGACACGGATCGTGCTTTCCGCCTCGTGGACCTGTCCGTCATGGAAGGTCCGGGATGCGGGGCCGGTCAGTTGACGGGTCCCTTCGTCGCGATGCTCTTCAGGCCCGCTGGGACAGGAGCCGGCAGGAGCCAGATCCGGAAACCACTCCTTCATCAGCCGGTTGGCCGCGATGATGTTCTGCTGCCGGTCGAGAACGATGATTCCGATTCCGACATTGTCGATAATGCCCGCGTATTTTTTTTCCAACACGGAAAGGGCATCTTCAATCTGGGCCCTTTTGGCGATTTCAGTGCTTAACTGTTCATTTCTTCTCAGCAATTCAGCGGTCCGCATCTGAACGCGCTTTTCCAGGTCCGCATAAGCGTTCCTGAGAGATTCTTCAATCAGTTTCCGATCCGTGACATCCCGGATGACCGTCTGAAATTCCAGCGGCTGCCCAATCTCATCCGAAATCATCCGCTCCGTGGCATGCTGCCACCGAATCCTTTCGCCGGCCAGGGCCACCCGATATTCATAGGTCGTGATCGGGTTGTCTCTGCTCAACGCCTGCCGGCAGTGTTCAACCGGTTCGCGGTCCGGTTCGCTGACAGAAGCAAAGGCCAGGGAGCCCAGCAGTTCCGAACGGTTTTTTCCGTAATAGCGGCAGTAGGCATTATTGACAAAGATCAACCTACCGTCGGGCAGGTAGCGACAGACCAGTTCCGTCTGATCCTCGACAACCGCCCGATAACGTGCCGCCTCCCTGCGGAGCAGAGACTCCGTCTGCTCGATTTTTTCCATCAGAATATTCATGCTCTTTCCCAGAACGGACAATTCATCACCGCCTGTGACGGCAAAACGGCGGTCCGTATGGCTGCCGTTTCCGATTTCCAGAGCCTCCTTGCTCATGCGACTCAGGCGCTTCATGACCAGCCGTTCGAAAAGAAGAAGAAAAACGAACAGAAAAACGACGGTACTGATCAGAAGAAACGCGAACATATATCCGATGGTCAGAACACCTTGCCGGTAGATCGACCGTTCTTCCGTCGTAGATAGAAGAAGAGCCGGCTGTCCGAAGATGTCATCGATGCGGGCGTATCCGGAAATGGTCCTTCCGTTGACCGGCTGGACCATGATGGATTTCGATGTCTCCAGCCGGAGGCGCACCTGTTTTAAATCCGTTGTCAATTTGCCGTTCTTGAAGGGGAGCAGCTCGAAATGCTGATGGGTCAACTGCGACATGCTCCTGATTTCTTCCGGGTTGAGAAATCGGCCCATGATCAGATTGCCGCTGGCAGGCCCGCTGAGGTCGCTCTTCAGGACCGGTTGAATGGAGATCATCATGGGACCTTCATCGAGAATTACGATGCCGCTCAATGTTCCCTTCGCCTGAGGGATTGAGGCCTTCAGGCGCTTCATGAAGGCTGGGTCCCGGAGCAACCGCGGCACCGGCGTGAAGGAGCCTTTCTGGAGGTTAAATCCGGCTTCATAAATTGAGCTGCCGTTCCGGTCGAGGATCATCAGCAGGTTGAGCTTCTGAGTCGTGTATGTGGAAGCGATCAGGTTTGTCTTGATGTAGGCATGATTGTGGTTCTGGGCAAAGTCATAGGTGTCGTCCCATCCCGAATAATCCAGGGCATTGGAACTCAATTCGGAGACGGTGGCCTGGATGAAGCTCAAAACCCGCTCCACGTTCACCGTGACATTCCGGTTTTCGATGTCCCGCAGACCGCTCTGCAGAATATGCAGAGATACCAGCAGTGTGAGGACCGCCAGGGCCAAAGCGACAGCGGTTGTCGTCATGATGGTTTTCTGTCGCAGCGTCATGAACGTCATTCTCCGGTTCCAGCAGGGCGGCAAGGGGACATCCCTGAGAAAAAATCCTGTATGACAAGCTAAGGAAAATCGACAGTGGTTTCGTCATTGGATAATGACGGGTAAATCCCATCATTTTATCTGTAGGAAAAAACGAAGGGAAAGTAAGGGAAGCAGGAGGTTGATTTGTCAAAGATAGCCAATTTCCTTAGGGAAATATTTTTATTCAATCTTCGTACCACCAAACCAACGTTGGTGCCCATGAGTTTCCCTGTTATTTTTCCCGTCAGCCGTCAAATATTTACAGGAAAGACGATTTTCGATAATTTCCTGTTCAACGTTGAGTCACTTTCGCCTTCTGAGTTCTGTTCGACGTTTTCTCAAAGGGCACCGCGGAATCAGCCGCTTCCCCGAAGAAGGGGCAACGGATCCTGACCGAACTGAAACAATAGAAAAGAAAGGAAGAGAGGAATGATCATGGCAAGCCCACTCTCGAAAAAGGGGTTCACTCTGGTGGAACTGCTGGTAACCATGCTCCTGATCACCATATTTACCGTCGGCCTGGCTTCGGTCAATGTCATGGCCGTTAAAAGCAATTCCTACAGCAGGTTGTCAACGCAGGCGACCGTGCTGGCCAAGGATAAAATGGAGGCCCTGAAGAACATGAATTACGACGCCATGGTATCGGGTGGACCGGAAACGGTGGCGACGGTCTTTTCCCGGCAATGGACTGTTCAGAACAACGTACCGGTCACCAATACGAAAACCGTTACCGTCAATGTGTCCTGGTTGTCGAACGGACTGACCCGGACCGTAACCATCAGAAGCATTATTGATCGATAGGAGTGGAAAAAGATGAGAACGAAACATGAAAGACATGAGAAGCGGAAGCATCTTATGGTCAATGAAAAAGGGGTCACCCTGGTGACGGCGCTGATCGTGATGGCGGCGTTGATGCTCCTGGGAACAACGGCGATGCTCAACATATCAACGGATTTAAAAATCAGCGGCAATTTCAAGTCAGGCGAGCAGGCTCTCTATGCGGCTGAAGCAGGGGCCGAATACGGCGTCAACCGGTTGCGGGAAGCTCTGAAGGTATTGAACGGACCCACCACCGGTGTCGTACCGCCGGCGATTTCCGGATTTTCCTTTCAGAATACCGGTACATTCCTTGCGACGAATTCGACCGTCACGGAAAAAACGATGACGGGGGCATATAACGGACTGACGGCTTACTGTCAGGCCTACACCATCACATCCACCGCCCTTAAAGACGGCACCAACGCCCGTGCCACCGTGGTCTACAAGATGGAAGACCAGCTGATCCCCCTGTTTCAATTCGGCATTTTCTACGAGAACGACCTGGAGATGCTTCCTGGCGGCGATATGACCTTTACGGGAGGGCGCATACATTCCAACAAGGATATCTACATGCGTCCCTGGGGGTCAAAAACGCTCAAGGTGGATTCCATTATCACTTCCGCAGGCGATATCGTTCATCAGAGAAAAGACTATACGGACACATCCGGGGCCGGTGCCGTGAAGATAAAGGATTCGACCGGTACGTATCAATCCCTGACCACGGACAGTTCAAGCGGCACCTGGAAGGCCGATGCCCTGGACAGCTGGGATGGAAGAGTCAAGACGAGCGATCACGGCATCCAGAAGCTCAACCTGCCCCTGTCAACCACGGGCGGGCAACCCATCGATATCCTTGGAACCGGCACGGACAGCCTTTATGTAAAGTCGGGGCTGAGAATTGTCAATGGCGTTGCCTATGACAGATATGGTACAGCCGTTACACTTCCGGCGGGAACCATCACCACAAAGACCTTTACGGACGGAAGGGAAAGCAAGGTGATGACAGCCGTGGAGGTGGATGTCGCCCTTCTGCGCACCAGCACAGCCGCCATGGCCGCGCTGAATGATCCTCCCAGCGGGGGCGAAAACGGCATTCTCTATATTTCATCCGACTCCGTGACCAATCCAGCCGTCCGTCTGGTCAACGGCAGCGAAATGCCCTCCGGCGGACTCTCCGTGGTCACCAACAACCCCCTGTACATCAAGGGAGACTACAACACGGACAATGACCCGGCGGGAATTTTCGCTGATGCCGTAACGGTGCTCTCCAACAACTGGTCGGATGCCAACAGTACCAGCGGGCTGTCCAGCCGAACCGCCTCCAGTACGCAGGTCAACGCCGCGATCATGACGGGAAATAAAAACACGGCCGGCAGCCAGTACAGTGGAGGGGTGGAGAATCTGATCCGTTTCCTGGAAAACTGGTCGGGGAAAACCTACACCTACAGCGGATCACTGACCTGCCTCTGGGAAAGTCAACAGGCCACGGGAAACTGGCCGGGGACCGGAACGGTGTACAATCCCCCGACCCGTAACTGGTCTTACGGGGTCAGCTTGAGCAACCTGCCGCCTGGAACGCCCCGGGTAAGAAACCTGGAAAGAACTTCCTGGCACCAGGTGAGCAACTGATCCAAATCGAATCGACAGGGGTTTGTGTGTTATGAAATCATGCCATAAAAGCGACAACGGGTTTACGCTGGTTGAAGTAATGGTTGCCCTGGCAGTTTCTCTTGTCCTCCTGGGGGCTATCTGGGGATTCTTTGAAAATCAGCACCGGAATTACAGCACTCAGGAGCGCCTCACGGAGATGCAGCAGAATGCGCGGGTGGGGCTCGAAATGATGACCCGGGAGATCCGAATGGCCGGCTACAATCCGACCGGCGGCCTTTCGGTCTGCGCGGGAACAAACATGGCTTCAGCCACCAACTCCCCCTGCGTCGGAATTTCAAATGCCTCGGGCAATACGGTCAGCTTCTCGGCGGATCTCAATGGAAACGGCGCCGTCACGCCCGCCACGGCCAGCGCCAATCCGGGAGAAAACATCTCGTATTCGATCTACACCTGCGGAAATCATCAGTGCCTGGGCCGCACATCCAATGGATCCCTCCAGCCCCTGGCGGATCACATAACGGGTCTTACCCTGACGTATTATGACAGCAGCGACGGCGTTGCGGCGGACCTGTCCCTCATCCGGAAAGTAAAGATATCCCTCGTCGCGGCGACTTCCGCCCCCGATTTTAAAAACGTCACGCGGACCATGACGCTTACCGCGGATGTAACTCTGCGAAACTATGATTGATCGGCTTCAGAGCAGGCCGGTGCTGAAATACCGCTCTGCCCGGTCCGGGAGCACGGTGGCGATCACCCATTCCGGATGTTCCACGGCTATTTGCCTTGCGCCCCAGATGTTCGCCCCGGAGGAGGTCCCGCATAACAGAGAATTGCTCGTAGCCAGCTCCCGCGTTGTGGCAATGGCATCATCGTCACTGACTTCGAGAATTCTGTCGATCAGGGACGGATCCAGGAGGTCGGGAATGAAACCGTCGCCTATTCCCTGGATCTGGTGCAAACCGGGTTCATGTCCGAGAAGGGCGGAAACATTCTTGGGTTCGACAGCGACAATCATGATGTCCGGACGCTGTTCCTTCAGAAAGGAGCCGATTCCCTGGATGGTTCCGCCACTGCCGATGCCGGAAACGAAGACGTCGATCTTATGCCCTGACTGCTCCCAGAGTTCCGGTGCGGTATGTTTGTAATGAGCCAGTGCGTTCGTCGGGTTCTTGAATTGATTCGGCATATATCCATGAAAGTTCTCAACGAGCTCTTCCGCCTTTTGAATCGCGCCGGCGACACTTTCACTGTCGGGAGTCAGGACAAGATTTCCTCCGAGGACCTTGATGATGTTCTTTCTCTCTTCGCTCATGCCCTCCGGCATGACGATGTAGACTTCATAGCCCCTTGCCACTCCGACAAGGGTTATCCCAATGCCGGTGTTGCCTGACGTCGGTTCAACGATTTTCATCCCCGGCTTCAGGATTCCATCCCGTTCTGCCGCTTCAATCATCGCCAGTGCGGCACGATCCTTTATACTCCCCCCGGGATTGAGGAATTCAGCCTTGGCTATAATGTTTTCATTTCTAAGTCTGATCAGCGGAGTATTTCCGATCAATTCAATAACATCACACCCTTTCATAATCTTTCCCTTCCCATATTTTCCGTAACACTTGAAAAGCGGCCGTGCTTCACGGCCTTTTAACACCGGATCGATTTCCTTGAATCCGGGGCTGCATGTATACATAAAATGGAAAAAAAGCACTCAAAAAAAGATGCCCTGCGGGAAAGAGATCAAATTTCCCTGTTGAATTCCCCCGCTTTTGAGGGATTGGCCTGTTGTCCATCTCCTGCCCATGGCGGCTCTGTGGGGAAATGCCCCCCTTAATACTGCTGACATTGTTATGGAAATTATGGTATGAATATCCCCTGCGAAATGGACCGGAGCGTGTGATTCTTCCGGAGTGTCGTCTACAAACCCTTCATATGTTTCTTCAAGGAGGTTCTCCATGCTTTTTCAGCGAATCGAGTCTGAAGGAATCGCCCAGTATTCGTATCTTGTCGGCGACAGTCACGAGGCCGTGGTGATCGATCCGCGCCGCGACATCGATGTTTATCTCGAAGCGGCGACCCTTCAGGGGTATCGCATTGTCGCCGTTCTGGAAACCCACCGTCATGAGGACTTTGTCCTGGGTTCGGTTGAACTGGCTGCCCGGACCGGCGCGGAAATCTGGCATGCCGACGGCCAGTGGGAATATCGATATGGCCAGGCTGCCGTTGATGGGCAGACCTGGAAGATCGGCCGGCTGAAGCTCGAAGCGGTCTCTTCGCCGGGCCATACCCCCGGGAGCATGAGTTATCTGCTCTATGAATCCGGCGGCAACCCCTGGATGGTTTTTACGGGGGACGCCCTCTTTGCAGGGGACGTGGGCCGGGTGGATTTTCTCGGGGAAGACCAGATGGTGAGGATGGCAGGTCTCCTGTACGACACCCTGCACCGGCGGCTGCTGCCGTTCGGGGATGAAGTGATCGTCTGCCCCGGCCACGGTGCGGGTTCCGTCTGCGCTGCAGACATTGCCGACCGGTCATGGACGACAATCGGTCTGGAGCGCCGCTATAATCCGAAGCTGCAGTTTCCCGACCGGGATGCCTTTATCCTCGGGGTGGCGCACAAACTGGAATACGCCCCCTATTTCAGGCAGATGGAGCGGCTGAACCTGGAAGGTCCGCCGCTGCTGGGAGCGATGCCCCTGCCGAAGCCGCTGTCGGCGGCAGCGTTCGCTTCTCAGCTTCAATCGTCCATCGTGGTGGACACCCGCATGGAATTGGGGTTCGGGGCGGCCCATGTGCCCGGCTCACTCTCGATCTGGCTGGGCGGACTGCCGGGATATGCCGGCTGGTTCCTGCCCTACGGCAAACCCATCCTCCTGGTTCAGGAGGGCGAAGATTTTTCCCAGACGTTACGCTACCTGATCCGTTTCGGCTACGATACCGTGGCGGGACATCTGGCCGGCGGGATGCTGTCCTGGAATACGGCGGGTTACGAAAGCGGTTCGGTCCGGATGGTTTCCGCTTCATCCCTCTGCAGGCTTGTCGATGAGGGAGAGCAGGCATGGATTCTGGACATTCGAAGCGAAGACGAAGTGGCCACTCACGGGAGCATCTCCGGCGCCCATAACATTCATCTCACGATGCTTCCCGAACGGATGAACGAGGTGCCGAAGAGCGGAACCGTTTATATCCTGTGCGCCAGCGATCTGCGCTCCATGATTGCGGCCAGCCTGCTGCAGAGGGCCGGCTGGCGCAATGCCGTGGTTGTTCTGGGCGGTCTCATCGGCTGGAATTCCACGACATGCCCGATTGTCTGAATCGAAGCCGGGGATGGGAACCTGGCAATCCCTCTGTCCCGCCCGGACAGAGGGATGTTTCTTGTCTGCAAAAGAAGCGATGATCCATGAAGACCTCTCCAACGCTCTTCTCCTTTGAATTTCTCATCCTGAACCTGATTCTGCTGGTGGCCTTCTGCAGCGTTTCCGTCTTTTTCAATTTCTACCACTACCTTGGTGAAATCGGCATTCCCGTCCTCTGGCGGGGGTTCCTCGTGGGGCTGGAGCCCATGGCCGCCTTTCTTTTCCGTCCCTTCGTCATCTCCTGGATCACCGCCCGCAATGCCTTTGCCGTCATGATGGCCTCCATGATCCTGCTGATCGGGGTGTCCTGCTCCTACATCCCGGCAGCGGGAGTTGCGTTTCTGATCCTGCTGCGCATTGCCCACGGAGCTGTTTTTGTGGTCCTTACCACGGCGGTAATCGTCCTGATCGTCCAGTATATCCCCGGCGAAAAAAGCGGCCAGGGTTTCGGGATTGTCAGCATCGCCACGATGATACCCCTGGCGACGCTTCCGCCTCTGACGGAGGCGATTCTGCCGATGGTCCGCAACGAGGCGGATATCTATGCCGGCGTTTCCCTGTTCACTCTTGTCGCCCTGCTGTCCGGCCTGGTTCTTCGCAAGCGCCTGAGGGGGATGCTGAGCCGTGCGGACGCATCGGTCCTGCGCCGTCCGGGTTTTACCGAAATCAAGGAGAACTTCCGGCAGCGTTCCGTGGCCCTGCTCCTTTCGGCGGCCTTTTTCCTCTACCTTGCCCACGCGACGGTTTTCTATTTTGCCAAGGATCTTTCCCTGCAGACGGGCGTGGGCCGTGTGGGATTTTTTTTCGCGATTTCCATGGCGATGATGATGGCCGTCCGCGTGGCGGCGGGGAGACTCTTCGACCGGTTCAACAAGCTGCGCTCCTTTCGGCTGGGGCTGGCGGCGTTGGTTTTCTGCTTCGTTTTTCTTCCCTCTGCCGATTCTCTCCGGCCGTTCTATCTGATCGGGGCTTTGTATGGCCTGGCCATGGGGGTGGTCCTGCCCCTTCTGAATGCCCTCCTCTTTTCGGCGTCACCGCCATCCCTGCGGGGATTGAACACCAACCTGACGCTTGTCGCTCTGGATGGGGGGTATTTTCTTCTGCCCTATCTCGGGGGAAGTCTGATTGCCCTGGGGGCCGGCTTTGAAACGCTGTTCTATCTGGCGGCTGGATCGGCGCTGATAACCCTGGTGCTCACCTTGGGACTGGATAGGCAGGATCAGGATGACCCTGCCCGGTTTGCCCAAAAGAATTCTTAGCACTTGAAGGTTTTCCACATCCCTCCAAACCCGGTCATGCCGGACCC
Source organism: Syntrophus sp. PtaU1.Bin005 (assembly GCA_002067745.1). GTDB lineage: Bacteria > Desulfobacterota > Syntrophia > Syntrophales > Syntrophaceae > Syntrophus > Syntrophus buswellii. Next base: position 8,086 of record MVRU01000038.1, on the reverse strand, counting down.
CGGAAACCGGGGAATCAGAGGATGCCTTACCCTGCACGGTGTGGCCTGCTTTTAGCGGCATTCATTGAAGGACCCCATCTCCCACCTTCCCGGAGAAAGTTCCTATAAAACCTAGGCATTATCCTTAGATAAAACCATGGTTTATCTGTATTGACATAATGCAAAATTCTATTAATGATAAAATCCGGTTCAGGATCTTCACTTTTTCTGTCCAGTAATGCAATCATGAGAGACCGCAAGAGGCGCTGTCTGCTTCATGTAATGAATGTGGGGCCGTTGTTTTGGAGGGCATGAACATCTCTTTAACTCTTTTGGCTTCATCCGTGGAGAGTGCCAAAAGCGGAAAGAATGGATTCGTAAAGGAGGTGGTGAGAGCGTCGAGAATAGCTGGCTGTATGATGAATTTCAGACCCAAAACGAATGGAAGCATCTTGGCTGATTGCAGCAAATCAAGGGGGGAGGAGGATTAAAAGGATGAAGAAACAATATGTTATGACGGCGTTCATGGTCGTTATGGCCATGTTCTTCTTGGTGAGTTCGTCCCATGCCACGCTCTGGGATTTTAACAGCCTGACGGCGGGAACGAATATCAACGGCGTCAACCTGGGAGGGTTAACCATTACGGCACCGGATAGTTATGTAGGAGTCATAGCCGATTATCAGACATTCAGCGGTACACCCAGCATTTGCGCATCATCATGGTCTGGTGGAATGACCTTGACGATGACATTCGATTCTCTGGTAAAATCCGTCTCCATTTATGGAGGGGATTATGGCGGAGATTCTGACTGGTTCAGCATGAAGGCCTACAATGCCCTTGGAAATCAAATTGCTTTTGCCGATACCGGGTCATTCAGCGGCATTGATCCCATCCATACCGTTGCCGGGTGGTCGGGCGACTATCGATATCTCGCCGTTAATGCCGATGATATCAAATCCGTTGTTTTGACTCAGGTCACCTGGGGCTGTCTCTGGGATAACCTTGATACGACTCCGGTGCCTGTTCCTGCCGCATTCTGGCTGCTCGGTTCCGGTTTGCTGGGGCTGGTGGGGCTCAGAAAGAAATTTAGAAAGTAACACACGCCGTTGAAGATGGATGTAAGAGGCAGGGCCTGATAACGGTCCTGCCTCTTTTTTATGGTGCGCCCGGCATGGGCGCGGCCTTTTATGGCCGACCCCTGTGCCGCTCCCGCATTGTTTGAAGAGCTGTTCTAAATCCTAGTGCCTGAACTTTCTTCGTATCCCTGCCAAGCCGATCAGGCCGGACCCCGGAAGCCGGAAAGCGGCGGGAACGGTCAACGCTGAGGCATCCGTTCCCGGGCCACCGGATTGCTCAATCGGCCGATTTGATCGATTTCAACGGAAATTCGGTTTCCCTCCCGAAGATACAAGGGGGGCTTTCTTGTAAACCCGACTCCTTCCGGAGTCCCCGTCAGGATGACCGTCCCCGGCAGCAGGGTCATCGACTGGCTGAGAAAACTGATGACGGCCGGTATCTTGAAAATCATTTCGGATGTGGCGGCATCCTGCAGGATGTCCCTTTCATTGAGCAGGGCGCGGATGCGGAGCCGATCCGGGTCAGGGATTTCATCCTTCGTGACCAGCCAGGGTCCCAGCGGGCAGAAGGTGTCGAAGCTCTTTGCCCGGACCCACTGCCCCTGCTGCCTTCGCAGCTGCCAGTCTCTCGCGCTGACGTCATTGGCGCAGGTATACCCCAGGATACAGTCCATGGCCTCGGAGGGCTGCAGGTTCTTGGCCTTGCTGCCGATCACGACGGCCAGCTCCGCTTCATAATCCACGCTTTCGGGAGCGGCCGCGGGCAGCAGGATCGGTTCCCCGTGGCCGATGACGCTGCTGGATGCCTTCATGAAAAGGATGGGATATTTCGGCGTATCCAGCCGGGTCTCTTCGGCATGACGCCGGTAGTTGAGCCCCAATGCCAGGATGTTCACCGGGGTTACCGGGGGAAGGTATTGCCTGATGTTCACCCTCTCAGAGGTGACCCGGAAATCGCCGAAAAGATCGCCCTCGATGACCCTGGCTTCAGCAGGCCGTTGCGGGTCATATTGTCCATACAGGGTGCGATGGGAGTCCGAGATAAAGCGCACGATTTTCATTTTTTAATTTCCCGCCTGAGCCTTTTTTCGACGGATTCGATCTTTCCGGATATCCGGTCGGGCTTCCCCGGGCGGTCGTCAATCGATAGCGACGTCAGCACTCTTGGTGCGCTCCTCAATGCCTCTTCATGGCACTTCCTGATAAGGTCGATCACCGCGTCCCATTCCCCTTCGATGACGGTTCCCATGGGATTCGTCCTGTAGGGGAGTCCGCTTTCATCAACAAGGCGGATGACCTCTGCAACGCTTTCGCTCAGGCTTTCACCGGTTCCCAGGGGGACGACACTGAACTGGACAAGCATCATGGATCTCCTTAACCGTTGACCGTCTTATGAAGACGGGCGGCGACGGTCTTTTCGAGCGCCCGGCTTATTGTCTTCCCCTCAGCCCAGCTCCGGCGGGAGTTCGTTGTTCTCGCGCATCATGGTCAGCGACCGCATGGCGGCCTCGTAGCCGAGATGGCGGTAGCTCTCGAACTGCGACTCGTCAAAGAACTGGTCCGCTGTGGACTCGTGGGGGAAACTGTTGTGTGTGCGCCGGTAATGCATGATGTCGGGCGGAAGATCCCCGGTGAGCGAGGACTTCAGGTAGATCAGGGTGCCCGTCAGCCCCTTTGCGCCCGGGTATTTGATTTCAGCGATCGCGTAATGCCGCTCGCTGATCCTGTCGCCGGCAGGCAGCGTGTCGTCGCCCTGCGGGCGGATCGCATCGACTTTTGATTTGAACTCGAATTCCACGCCGAAATCGGTATAGCATTTGCGGATCGCCTCGGCGAGATCGTCGAAGGCGTACTTCGGATCGCAGCCCGCATCGCTTGCCAGGATCACCCTGCAGCGCCGCCGCACCAGTTCATAGATGCCCAGGTTCTCGAAGTGTCCGCCGTCGCTGAGGTTCACGAAGGGGCGGTCCAGGTCGGCCGTGCCGGTCAGTTCGGCCAGCCAGTATCTCAGGCTCAGGCCCGGATCGCGCTTTCGCCATGACTTTTCGTGGACGGGGTCTCCACACCAGTGCCCGAGCCGGACATTGAACACGGTCATCAGGAACGCGACAGCGGGTGAGGTATGAAACCCCTGGTTCGGGTTTGCCGCAGCGCCCGAGATGGCCATGACCGAGCCGACCTGTACGGGACTTGCGGCATTGTCCTTCCCGTATTCCGCCGTCGGGCGGTAACCGCCTTTCACCTGGTGCGATGCCGGCTCATAGCCCGAGTACAGAGGAGTGAACGCGAAGGATGCGGCGCGCCGGTTCTGCCACGCGAGCTGCCGGCCGCGATTCAGGTTGATCGATGTCCCGAAGATGTGGAACGGCCGCTGCCCCGCCAGCTCGGCGAGAGCAAGATCGTCTTTGGGATCGAAGCCCGTCAGCAGGTGTGGACGTCGCCCCGTGTTCGTCGCGCCGAGGTAGCAGCGGGAAAGGCGGTTTCGATAAAAATGGTGCAGCGAGAACAGGTTGATGTTGACGCGCCATGACAGAAGGAGGGCTGCCATAAGCGCCGTTGCGGCGACGATCGGAAGCGTCCAGGGCGTCTTGAACCGGAGTTCCATTTGACCGTACTTTTCCTCTGCGATGTTGAGGAAGCGCTCCCATGGAGCCGGGCTGTCGATATCGCGGGCGGTGACGACGGGCGACCCCGCGGCGGATTCGGCTCGCAGATAGATTCCGGGTGCGTTGTGGCCGGGCATCCCGCCGGCCCTGGAAACATGGGATCCCTTGGAAGGGGTATCGCCGGGCCAGATCAGCGACTGGTGCAATCCCCAGGAAAGCAGGAACATCAAGCCCAGCAAGAACACAAAGGGGGCGATGACCGTCATCTTGTCCATCCAGCCCTGTGACGCCCGATCCCCTGTCTGTTTGCTCTTTCCGGCAAAAATCCCGAATAATGTGGTGGCAATCCAGGTGATGCCTCCCATGCCGACGATCCAGTCGTTTGTCCATCCCAGTATCGCCGCTCCGTAAAATCCGATGGCGAAAAAGATTGCCCACGAGAGGGAACGCCCGATCAGGCGCCCACCGTATACGCTCCATAGCTCCCTGTCGTTTTCGTCGAATTTCCGGCCCATGATGCCGATGTAGACCGTCAGCATCAGGAGGAACGCGGCGATAACTGCCGGAGGCCCGAAGGCCACCGTCGCCCAGAGGCGGTGCGGTTCGGATACCGCCGCAATCGTGTTTACAATCCCCAGAATGACCGACCCTCCCGCTGCGCTGGCCAGGGTCATGGCTAGAATGAACGCCCCCAGCCACTTCAGATTTTCGCGGAGAACCGGAGTTCGGTTCTTTTCCCGGAGCCGGGCTGTGAAGTCACAGAGGAAGGAAATCACGACACCGATGAGCCAGAGGATGACATATTCGAAAAGAGTGGTCCTGAACAGGGATTTTCTGTCGATCTCGCTGTACTGGGCAAATTGCAGAAAGAAACAAACGGTAAGAAACGCGGCAAGGATGACGGGAATGTCATACAGGATGTTGAGCCAGAGGGAGCGCAGGTACCAGGGCCAGGGGTGGCGTGGTTTTTCCGTTGCGGCCTGCGTTCGTTTATTCTTTGCGTCGGTTGCCCGGTAGAACAGTCCGAGCGTTGCGACCAGGATCGGAAAAAAGAGGACGGTGATGATGATCCCGTAATAAATGCGGCCGAAGCCGCTCCAGGCTACCAGAGATTCGGCCGCCAGGGCCGTGATCCGGGGAACGATGAGCAGCGCGGTCATCAGCGCAGCCAGGATACAGAGATTAAGGATCAGGTTGCGCAGATATGTGGCGACGGCAACGAGCGTGTCCCCAGTCATCCCCATGCGCGGGGTGAGGTAGTTGCTGAAGGCGCGCAGGAATCGGATCGACGGGGGTTCAAGGTTGTTCTCGTCTCGTTGGTTAATCACTTTTTCGGCCTCAGCGACGTTTCCTCCGGCGCAGCGCTTGATGAAAAGTGAGAGCCAGCCTCCGATGTAGCCGCCCCCCGAGATGGTCGAGAGATAATCGAAGCGCTTCAGCAGGCCCATGGCGGCCAGCGCCTGCGTAACGCCGAGGTTGAACGTCGCGCTGCGGATGCCGCCCCCGGAAAAGGCAAGCCCAAGCGCTTTTCCCTCCGGAGGGCAGCCGGCCCTTGTTTCGGCGGCTTGAACCTCGTCAAAGTGCAGCAGCTTGTTCCTGTCGTCATCACCTTCTCTTGTTGTGTTCATGCCCGTCCTTCTCAGTGTGTGTTCAGTGGAATAACCCTATGTTCTCCCCACCGGGATGATATAGACAGGCTCTTCCTGCTCGGCGAGGTTCAGAATCGCTTTGACCTCCATGTCATGAAAAGCCCCGATGACCACGGCTCCCAGGTTCAGAGACACGGCCTGAAGAGAGACATTCTGCGCCGCCCAGAGAAGCTGCGAGAGTTCGGGCAGGGGAAGGGGCGCTCGGATAAAATCCCGGATGGATTGGCGTTTGCGCAGGGCCTCTTCCACAGATTTTTCCCCGGCCGACATCGGTTCGGGAAGCTGGATCGCTTCCGGTTCAGGATGGCCGCCGTGGCCGGGAAGTGCAGAAAGGGCCATATCCCATCCTCCGTTTTACCTTCTATCCAGTTCCTTCCGTATCGCCATCCCGATTTTTTCCAGGTTGTAGGGCTTTCTCACATATTTGCCTGCGCCGAGTTCCTGAGCTTTTCCAACCCGTTCGTCTTCTGAAAAGCCGCTGACGATAATGGCCTTCTGATGGGGCTCGATTGCCCGCACCCTCGTGAACGTTTCCAGCCCGTCAATCCCCGGCTCCATGAGCATGTCCAGCAGCAGCAGATCGACCTTGTGTGTCTTCAGATATTCAAGCGCCGCTTCACCGCTGGAAACGCTGCAGACCTTATAATTCAGCCTGCTCAGCAGGTTGACGGCGAGTTCCCGCTGAAACGCCATGTCGTCGACAACGAGGATCGACTCTCCGCATCCCATGTACCGGGCGATATCCGATTTCTCCTGCCTGCGAATCAATTCCTCGGGGGTGACGGGAAAATAAAGCGTGAACGTGCTTCCGACGCCTTCCTCGCTTTTCGCGTCAATGAATCCATGATGATCCTTGACGGTTCCCCAGACGACGGCCAGCCCCAGGCCTGTGCCGCTGCGCCCCATCATCTTCTTCGTGTAGAAAGGCTCGAAGATTTTCCCCAGATCCCTTTCCGGAATGCCCTCCCCGGTGTCTGAAACGGACAAAACGACGTAGTCGCCTTCCTGCATGTCCTCATACCCGTTGACGGCGAAATCGAGATAGCGGTTCTCCGTCCTGATCGTGATGATGCCCTCGCCGGATATGGCTTCCGCGGCGTTGGAAACAAGATTCATGACGGTCTTGATCAGGTGGATGGGGGACCCCTTGATGCGGAACAGATCCTCTTCAAGCTCCGTCCTGACCAGGATGTTCCGATGATAGGACTTCAGCTTCTCGTGTTCGGGCGAATCCAGGTAATCGACGATGACCTTGTTCAGATTGATCACTTCCGAAACGGACACCCCTCTCCTGGCCATGGTCAGAAGGTCCTGGATGATGGCGGCCCCCCGTTCGCTGGATTGCAGAATGTTCCGTGCGTATCTTTGTTGAAGGCTGTTTTCGGGCAGCGTTTCCATCAACAGTTCCGAATATCCGACCAGCACGCCCAGGAAATTGTTCATGTCATGGGCCACGCCGCCGGCAAGCGTACCCAGTGCCTCCATCTTCTCCGCGCGGTTTAAACGGTCCTCTATCCTTTTCTGCTCCGTTATGTCGCGGACGCATTCGATGGCGGCGACGGTTTCTCCCCTGGAGTCGTGCAGCGCAACGGCCTTCGCGGAGCAGTAGCGCTCACCAGCGGCCAGACTGGAGGCAAAACCTTCTCCCTGGATGATGCCGCCTTCTGTAAGGAGGTTTGTGTAAACCCTTTCGAATTTCTCATTGCTGCGGTGGCCAAGGACAAGATCGATCAGAATCGGCCTTCTGCAGCCGTGGAAAGGAATGGCATATTCGTAGTTGCCCCTGCCGAGCATATCTTCCGCCTTGACGCCGGTAAGGGCTTCCATGGCCCGGTTCCAGGCGGTGACCCGACCGTCCTTGTCGACAACCAGGGTCGCGTCGGGGAAAAATTCTATAATTTCTGAAAGTCTCCTCTGCGACTCCTTGAGCGTTTCATCCGCCCGCTTGCGGTCCGTGATATCCAGAAGGGACGCAATACTTTGTTTTGTGTTGGGGATCATATCGACCGTGAGGTGAATTTCTCTTGCCTGGCCGTCTTTGTTGACAAGGCGAAATTCGTAGTTTTTCCGGGCGAAATCCGGTTGAACCCTGCGCAGCCTGTGTTGTGTCATCAGCATGTCCAGATCTTCTTTCGCCGCGAATTCCGTCCAGGATTTTACCCCTTCGATTTCCGCCTTTGTATAACCGGTCAAGTTTTCAAATTCCGTATTGGCGAGACTGATGGTGGTGTCTTCTTCCACCACAATCATGGCTGTCCCCGTATTTTCAAAAATCGTCCGGTACCAGGCTTCGGATGTATTGAGTTCCTCATCCGTGCGTTCCCGGCTGGTGACATCCCGGAATGTCCAGATTCTTCCATAACAGGTTCCGTCCCTCCCCAGGACGGGAGACGTGTACTGGTCCAGGATCGCGCCGTCGATCAATTCGATTTCGTTTCTGCTGGTGTCCTTCGGGTGTCTGTGAAGATGGTCCGCCAGATGGGAAAATTCCCCGGGATCCCTGGTCCGGCCTGCCAGATGGTGAAGAAGAAGTGCTTTATCGTGGCCTTCCCGGATGTGCCGCGGAACTTGCCAGAGTTCCTGGAGATGGTGATTCATCCGAATGATCTTGCCCTGTTCATCCACCACAAGGATTCCCTTGACCGCGGTTTCCTTCTGAGCTTCGAGAAAAGCCGTTTTCCAGGCAAGTTCTTTCTCTGCCTTGCGATAATCCGCGATTTCAGACGTCAGGCGTTCCCGTTCCTCGAGGAGCGCCTGGTTGGCGAATATTAAATT
>MVRU01000037.1 GCA_002067745.1 Syntrophus sp. PtaU1.Bin005 | reverse complement strand
TCTGGTGCTCTGGGGTGGTCAATTTTCGGTTAGCACAAGGCCCTTTCCCTGATCAATTTTAGGTTAGCACAACCACCGCCTGATCCGACCCGCACGCACCAGCCGGTTTCCGTCTTCAGTTCCTCCCCGTCGATCACCCGCACATTCGAGATCTCCTTTCGCGGAATCCCCCGGCGCTTGAGGGGCCAGCACACCTCGATTCCACTCCGATGGACGACAAACCGGCTCGGCCGGAACCTGAACCAGATCCAGGCGTATGCGGCGATAATGACCAGGGCGGGCTCGGCAGGAAGCATTTCCCCGAAGAGCGGGGCGGCAAGCAGTGCAAGCGGCAGCGCCAGAAGAAGAAGCGTAACGCTCCGAATCAGCGCGGACATCGGCGCCAGCCGGAAGCTCGTGACGTTCGTCTCATCGTTCATAAGTCTTGTCCAACGCAGGGCTCCCGTCCAGTGGGCTAACGTACAAGATAGGACAGGATTCCGCCCATCAGATCATTGACCGATTGATAACGGCTCGGGCTTACCGACAGGATTTCTTCCGCCGTTTGAACATATCGTGATGGAACGATCTCTTCGCGACAATGGGCAACAAGCTCTCTGGCCAAAGTCGGGGTTGTTTCGAGGTGGAACTGCAGGCCGATCACCCGCTTCCCGAGTTGAAAGGCCTGATTCCCGCACCCTTCACTCCTGGCGAGGCGTATTGCACCCGCCGGCAAATCGAAGGTCTCCCCGTGCCAGTGAAACGCGGTTACCGAAGGCGGAAAACGGAAGACGGAGTCATCGACAGGGGTAACGGCATGGATAGGAAACCACCCGATTTCCTTTTCTTGGTTGGCAGTGACCTGCGCCCCCATGGCGTTTGCAATGAGCTGAGCGCCAAGGCATATTCCCAGGACAGGTTTCCCAGACTCGATCATTACGCGGACAAAGTGCTTTTCCAGGGACAGCCATGGGAATCTGCCTTCATCATTCACGCTCATCGGGCCGCCCATGATCACAAGCAAATCGACTTCTTTGGGATCCGGTAAATCTGCTGCTTCAAAAAACCGTGTGCGGGTCAGATCGTACCCCTTGGAATCCAGCCAGGGCTCGATACTTCCAAGCTCTTCAAAAGGGACATGCTGAAAATAGTGCGCTCGCATTTTCTCTCCAGTGATGGCCAACGACGCACTTCAGCCGCGCTGATTTTCCGCGCCGGGGCATGGACAGTGTTCATAACGGCAGGCAGGCCATGATTCCGGTCCGCGCGCTCCAGGAATTGTCATGCCGCATCCAATTTCCATAAGGACATACCGTGAAGCAGGACGCATGCCCGGCAGTGTGAAGCCGGATAACGAAGCGGCGCAGCATGGCCCCGTCCGAATCCATGCCATTGCCTGGCATTCATGTTTTTCCCACGGCCTTGAAGAATGTGTAACAAAAGGTACCGTCCGGCTCGGTTGTCCGATATAAAGCCTGGATTCCCCTGTCGAAGGTAGCGGGGTCTATGATGCCTTCCTCGATGGCCGACTGACGCACCCCCTCGATCATTGCCGTGAATGTTCTTTTCGTGAAACCGTCGACGATCTCCGGCCTGCTGGAATCGGCATAGACCATCCGGGGGGATACCCGGACTTCGCTAAACCCGGCAGTGACCAGCAACGGATACAGGGATCTTCCGATTCGCGCGTTTCCTCCGGCGCGGGACTGCAGTTCGACCTGGCAGGAAATCGCGGCATGCGCGGCACGGCTGTCAGGATAAAAAAAGGCGGAACCATGGTCGCCTTCAATAACCGTCATTGTTCCGCCTGGCCGCAGACACGCCTTCAGCCTTTGCAACGCAAGGCCCGGATCGTTCAGATGTTCCAGGACAAAGCAGACAAAGACGTGATCAAATGGTGCTTCAGCAAAGGGCAAAGAGTAGAGGTCACCCTGCTGGAACCGGACATTGGTCAGCCCCGCCGCGCGGATCTTCTCTTCGGCCTGCAGGATCGAAGCCGCAGAGATGTCCATGGATACGATCGAGGCTCCAGGGCTGTTCCGCGCCAGCGTCAGCGTTTGTGCGCCGACTCCGCAGCCGGCTTCCAGGACGAGGCTTCCCGCTGGGTATGCCGTGTCGGAATGCAGCAGATCGATCAGGGTGTTGGCCTGATCCTGTAAGCGGATGTTCTCCTGCAGATCGTACCCGTGGACATATGCTTTTGTCATGGCATTGCTCTCCTTGCCTTACATCTGCCGAGCCCTGAGGGCGGCTTGTCCGCCCGGGTCGGCTCGATTCGTCATGTCCTTACAATATCGTCCGCCCTGAAAAATCCCGTCCCCGTTTTCTGTCCGACGGCATGGCGTTGCCAGCAGGTCATAACACCATCTATTGCCCCTTGTACAGCCTGTTCCGTCCCCGTTTTTTTAGTGTCGGTTTCTCCAGATTCTCCTGTATCCCAGGCATGAAATCGTTCCCTCAGATTGGACGCATCAGAGAGTTCGCGTATCGGCGAGACGCATCTCCGTCTCTTTTCCAGCAGTCCCTCGGCTGAAGGTGTTTTTTGTACATTGTTGCTTTTCTTCGGCTGCCGCTTTACCGCCAGAAGCATTACATCCTTCACGACCCTGTCGGTGTTGACCGTGAGAAGAAGCCGCTTCCCGTCGTTATAGGTTGTGGCCTCATCGTATTTCTCTTGTGTGTCCAGGGAAGGGCTGGCTCTTATGGCTTCCACCTTTGTCCGCTCGTCTGTTCCGAAAACGATGAGCAGCACCAAACGATTCTTCTCGGGAATCAGCGTACAGAATGTTCTGCTTTTTTTATGCCTCAGGGACCAACCATGTTTCCTGCCGCCGAAGAGCACTCCGGGGTAAAGACATCCGGGTAGATTTGCTCGATCAGATGGATAACCCGCTTCCAGTAGGGATGTGCTTCGCTACCGGTCCAATCCGCAATTGCAGAATCCGTCGGCTTGTCTCCGGGCTCTGTCATACGAATGGAGAATCTGTTCATTTTTCTTTTTTTTGCATAACGGGGAGTGTGAACCGCCCGGGGTGGGACGAAAATAAGGCCGCCTCAGCGGAGCCGGGCTCAAGCCGCACAAAGGGCTCGAAAACGGGACGCGAACCACCGCCAGGCTCAAGGCGGCATTCTTGGGGGCGCTTCCGCATGTGTCATCGTCAGGATCTTCACGGCACCACCGCCAGATGGAAGCGCTTCCAGTGACCTGGATAGCCTTCACCATCCCATTTTTTCCCCAATGCATAGTGGGGGCCCAATTCCCAGGTTCCAGCCGCATCGAGAGTCCTTTCTCCCGAGGTTGTGATTCTTTCCTGGGGCAATATGGTTCTGTTGACTTTCTGGTAGGCAAAATCTTTTTGCCTACCAGATGGGTCGTAGGCCGTAACCCATATCCCCAGTAGATCAACCGGCTTGTCGCCGGCATTCTGCAGCGTAAATTCCACCCGGATCCGTTCATTTACCTTGGGCGGGTTGTGGACGCTTTTTGCCGTTAACTCCAGAAAGCGTATCCCGTGACTGTTTGTATCCGGCACATTGTCTTCATAGACGGTGACAGATCCTGGAGGAAACAATGGAAAGAGCCCGACCGCAATCAGGATCAGTCCAAACAGTCCCAGAACCACCTGACGGACACGCGAACTCAGAAGCGGAATTTCAATTCCAAAAGCTTTGAGGCCTCCTCCCACAATGGCAGCGATCAAACAGGTAAGACCCGTAATCAGGAGCGTCTGCTGCATGGCATTCTCTCTTGTTAATGGTTATTGATGGAGCATCACCGCCTGACACGAAACGAACCCGGAATGCCAGAGGGGGGGATGATCGCCTTCAGCGCCCGGCCGGCGTCATCTCATCGTTGCTTCTCCATGAAGACAAGGCGGACATCCAACGACAAATCCTCTTCGCGATACGCTTCATACCCGAGCCTTTCGTAAAGCCGGATATTGTTCATGCTCTTGTTGCCGGTAAAGGGCTCAAACCGATCCGCTTCAGGAAATGCCTTCTCCAGGCTCTTCATGAGCGCAGTGCCAATGCCTTTTCCCTGGTAATGCGGGTAAACGATAAGTCTGCCAATCAGGCACTTACCCGAACGAAGCGAACCTCTCACGGAGCCCACGATTCTTCCCTCGAGAATGGCCTTAAGGAATATCCCGGTTCCAAATTCCGCTTCGATTTCCGAAAGGGTCTGCATGAGGGGCGGAATGGTCCAATTCTGGTACAGGGTCGCCTCGCTTTGATAGGCGACCTTTTGTAAGGCCAGAATGTCACCTGCGTCGCCGCTGTCCGCCATACTTATAGAAAAATTCACAATGATTTCCCCTTGCCAACAGATGAACACACCGGATGCTGAGCAGTTACGGTGCGCAGAACCGGACCGGTCCAACCGCACCCGTTTTTTCCCTCGCTGAGGCGAATGGTTGCCGTCATGGATACCTCCTCATGGCCGGGAACTTGCCCTTTTTCACCCTTCCAGCCGTTCCTTTCCACGTAGTTCGGCGGAAAATTGCTGACAGTGATCCATTCCCTGCTATGGACCGTCATGAGATAAAAGAGCTGGTCAGAGTCGTGCCTGGGCTCAAAGACATGCTCAGCCCCGCCCTGCACTTTGCAGAGAGAAGGACCGCGCCATCGGCTTGCGGCACAACGAAGACAGTGATGACAGGATAGATCACCTGCTGAAATCTCCGGCACTGATCATTTCATTCTATGTTTCTGCTCTGGATGAGGATCCGCGAAAAAATGCCGAAGTTCCTTCCCAATCCGAGTTCAATGGATCAGGGTCTAGCTGTTCTTCGCTGCCACAGCCACACCTATGGCACAGAACAGACCTGTTGTCAATGATTTCTCCATCATATTAGCTACTTCAGCGGAATGTCCGCCCGGGGCATTTCGGGATAAAGGACCCGGGGGTCTTTCCTTTCCAACTGGCCAAAACTGGTAAGCCGGACGCATCTGTCAATTGAGATAAAATCATGCTCGATAATGATGGGGGAGAGAAAAGTTCTCTGCACTTCGGGATGAGACGATCTACTTTTACGCAGAATAAAGCGGGGCCGAGCTGCAAGCCCTGCCCCGCTTGAGTGCCTTTCAGGTTTTTTCTTTCAAATCCCTCTCTATTTCAAATACCTCTTTCTCATTGCGCCAAGAGCAACGAGACCCGGTGCAAAAAGAAGAACGGCCGGGGGAAGCGGTACGGCACTGGAGGTATAGGCAAACGTGTAAAGCTGACCAGTACCAGATCCCACATTATCGACCCCGCTGGCGTTGAAGTTTATGTAGAGAGTGTCCGCCGTGAAGGACAGTATCGGATCAACGGGCGGCGGGTATCCTCCGATTGAGACAAGGTTCAGAGATGTGAAGAGCGTGGCACCCGTAAGGTTTTTGAAGACAAATCCATTCCACCCGGAACCGCCACTCCATCCCATGGTCACGTTCTCTATCGTTATTTCGCCAGCCTTGACATCGATACTTCCAACTCCGGAACCTGCATACCACTCGCTTCCGGGATCGACAACCGTGCCCGTCCAAGACGAATAGACACTTCCAGCTGACGGATACCACCATTCAATTTGTAACGTCTCACCTACGACTGAACCATAAGCAGGTGCCACAAAAAAAGCAAATAGAACCAAGACCAAACCAAACCGTTTCATGGGGTTTACTCCTTTCATGAATGCATTTCAGAATTAAGGAAAAGTATCTTTTCGGCTTCCTCGTCCTTTATTGAGCGTCATGCCTGGTCTAATGACTCAGCTTACATGTTTTTACTCAAAGCTGACCAACCAGAATCAAACGCCAGTTCAGCCAGGGATGCTCCGCTTGGACGCTGTTGGCTATGTTTTGGACCTATGGTACGCTGTCGTCGGAAATGAGGGGGAGAGGGCGTTTCAGATATCTTCTCTGATGAGTAGATTCCGGATGGTCACTCTCTATGGAATCGGGTTTTCCCCCTGTTTCAGTTGTTCTTCACCCCCTTTCCACGTACTCAGATCCAAAATCCCGCATATCGAGGCAATAACATGAAAGGTGTGAGATGAATGACCGTTATTCACGTCCTGAGTTTGCTTATCCCTTTGCAGAACCACTAAAGTTGCTTCCTGGAACAATAAAACATAAATCGTCCCTTGACAATCGGGGATATCCCGTTATTTTTTGCACTTAACGCTTACACCAAGCTCGCAACATTTTATCTTCCATAGGGTTTTTTACTTAAGAAATGGTCGGAATCACGGGATACTTTTGCTAAACCTGCCAGATATCCGTAACCCGTTAATCGAGAAACCAATGGCTCGTGCTCAATTCTTTGGTAGACGTTGACCCGAACGATTTAAATAAGGTTGAAGGGACCATCGGCAAAAGAAAATAAATTCATCAGCAGGATTCATCTCCACCTGGTTCAAGTGTAATATCAAGGATGGCGGAAATGATCCGGTTCGTATGCCGCCATCCCCACGGCATGGCACCTTATTTTCATTGACACACCTTGATGAATTCCCTATATTCCCGCATCGATAGTACAAGTATTTACGATACTTCATCTTCGATTTCCGGAACGTCCTCCCGCCATCCGCAGATATCATGCCGGATGGCGGAACTCCAGGCGGGCCTCGAATATGGGAACGGAAGGCTCAGACCACCAAACCCGGGACGAACGGCTCCGGACGGAATCGCCCGGCGGAGGGCGTTCTTTCCGGACGCCACCCGTAAAATCCCGCGCGAGCTGGGCCGGATCATCACCTGCAGGAGGATCATGCTCCTTGCCCTGGCAGGGTGTGCCGCGCTCTCCTCGACGCCCAGCTGACGGCTCTGCTCTTCGTGGAAGGGAAGCTCCTTTCTACCTGCTGCACTCTCATGAAGATCTACCTGTTCGTCAACGTTAACGGATTGCTCACAGATTCGACATTGCCTCCTGTGGTTCGTCATCGTCTCCTGCATCTTCCTGCTGGGCGTCGAGGCGGTCCACAACCTGGGAAAGAAGGGTGGCTACAAATGATATATCAGGATCTTCCAACAAGCATGGCCGATCGCGTCCACCGCTGGGTGGTCATTGCTCTCCAGGTGGTCATGGCCATCGAGCTCGTTGTGCTGCTTTTCGAGGGCCAGTGGATGACGGCCTTCACCGTGAGTCTCATCATGGCGATCACTGCGGCACCCGTTGTTTTCAGGAAAAGCCTCCCGGTAAACATATCCCCCGAGTTCCAGCTGCTGGCCATCGTGTTCATGTTCGCCGCCCTTTTCCTGGGGGAGGTCAGGAACTTCTACGAGCGGTTCTGGTGGTGGGATATCGCTCTGCACACCACATCGGGCCTGCTCCTGGGCATCCTGGGCTTCCTCCTCATATACGTGCTCAACGAGGCTGACCGCATCGACGTCCACATGCTCCCGCGGTTCGTGGCGTTCTTCGCATTCACCTTCGCCGTGGCCATGGGTGCGCTCTGGGAGATCTTCGAGTTTGCCATGGACCGAGTCTTCGGCATGAACATGCAGAAGCCCATGGCGGGCGACCCGTCGGGCCTGACGGACACCATGTGGGATCTCATCGTGGATGCCCTGGGGGCACTGGCCGTCAGCCTGCTCGGCTGGTGGTACATGGTCCGCGAGCGGCAGTCCTTCATCGAGCTCTGGATACGGCGATTCATCATGCGAAACCCCCGTCTTTTCCGGGAGGGCGTGCATGAGTGACAATAGCAAAGTGATGACTGAAATCCTGGCACTGCTCGGCCGGAAGGACTGGGCCGGCGTGAGGGTGTTGCTCCGCGACGTCCCCCCGCCTGATGTCGCGGATGTCCTCCTTGCGCTGGGCAAGCAGGAACGCGTCCTGCTCTTCCGCCTGCTGCCCAGGTCGCTGGCTTCCGATGCCTTCTCGTACCTGGAACCGTTCAAAAAGGATGAGCTGCTCAAGGACCTCTCTGATGAGGAAGCGCGGGAGCTTCTGGCCGACCTCTATCCCGACGATCTGGCCGAGTTTCTCGAGGAAATGCCGGGCATGGCCACCCAGCGCCTCCTGAACCTCCTGGACCCGGTCGATCGCAAAGACGCCCTGCATCTCCTCGGGTACCCGGAGAAAAGCGTAGGCAGACTCATGACCCCTTATTACGTTGCGGTCCGGCCTGAGTGGACGGTGGCGCAGGCCCTGGATCACATCCGGGAGAGGGGCCGGGACAGCGAGACCATCCATGTCATTCATGTGGTGGACGCACGGTGGAGGCTCCTGGACACACTGAGCTTGAGGCGCTTCATCCTTGCCGGCCCCGATGACACGGTCGAGCGGATCATGGACCGTTCCTTCGTCAGCATCACCGCTTCCGAGGACCGCCAGGAGGCGGTCAGGCTGATTCAGCACTACGACCTCGTCACCCTGCCCGTGGTGGATTCCGGTGGGGTGCTCCTGGGCATCGTCACCGTGGACGACGTCCTCGACGTCGCCCAGAAGGAGGCCACCGAGGACATCCAGCTGTCGGCCGCTGTCAGCCCCCTGAAGATCAGCTACCGGGACTCCGGCTTGTGGACCCTGTTCAGCAGGAGGGTCGGGTGGCTGGCCGCCCTGGTGCTGGTGAACATGGCCTCCGGTGGTGTGATCGCCTGCCACGAAGACCTGCTCACGTCCTCCATCGCCCTGACCTTTTTCATTCCCCTGCTCATTGCCACCGGGGGCAATGCCGGATCCCAGTCCGCCACGCTCATGGTCCGGGCCATGGCCACGGGCGAAGTCAAGCCGGCCCAGTACACCTGGGCCGTTGGCAGGGAACTCGTGGTGGGCCTCATCCTGGGGCTCGCCCTGGGGCTGCTCAGCTGGATGCTCGGGTTCTACCGGGGCGGTGTCCAGATGGCCCTGGTCCTCTTCCTGGCTATGGCTTCCATCGTCGTGGTGACGAATATCATCGGCGCGGGTCTCCCCTTCATCCTCTATAGGCTGGGCATGGACCCCGCCGTGGCCAGCAGCCCCCTGGTCACGTCCGTGGCGGACGTGGTGGGTCTGATCATCTACTTCTTCATCGCATCGAACCTTATGGGAATTCCCGGTTGAACGCCTGCTGCGTCGTGCACCTTCGGGACGGATTTATCCCTTTATGCACACAATCACGGCCTTTCCTCCCTTTTCAGCCGCATCTTCGCGTGTGCATGGCCCCTTTTCTTGCCGATGTGCTCCCCGTTCTTTTTATCCGTGATCGTCGGCCAAATGCGGTTTTGTGTTTTCCAATCGCAGACGGCCGACAGATAATTTGAAAGGAAACCAGTTGAAGGAAAGAAAAAAATTGGTTAGATTAACTTTTTTACAGGAAATTTCCACAGGAGAACTCATTAAGGTGCAGAATTCGACGCAACAGGAAGACCTCAGCCGTCTGACTCTCCTCGGCCGGGAGGCAAAACCGTCCAAAAGCCTTGAAACCTTCCCCAACCGCCATCCAGATCGGGACTATGTCGTTACCATGGAAACGGACGAATTTACCTGCGTCTGCCCCATGACGGGCCAGCCGGACTTTGCCCACCTCCAGATCCGGTATATCCCCGATGCCTCCATTCTGGAATCAAAATCCCTGAAGCTCTATCTCTGGTCGTACCGCAATGAAGGCATTTTTCACGAGCACGTCACCAATGTCATCCTGGAGGATCTGATTGCCGTGCTTTCGCCCCGATGGTGTAAAGTCACGGCACATTTCGGAGTGCGCGGCGGGATTTCCATAACCGTGGAAGCTGAATACACCAAGCCGGGGACTGCTCAACCATGATCGACGCCGAGCCCTCCACCCTGATTCCGGATTTCGATATCCCGATCGACCGCCGGGGGACCTCCTCGGAAAAATGGGACAGATACGAGGGACGGGATATTCTCCCCCTCTGGGTTGCCGACATGGATTTCCGCTCTCCCGAACCCGTCATAAAAGCCCTTCACCAGCGTGTTGACCACGGCGTGTTCGGCTATACCGACCCTCCCCGTGAACTCCTTGAAGTGGTCTGCACCATGCTTTTGGATCTTTACTCCTGGTCGGTCGAGCCGGACTGGATCGTCTGGCTGCCGGGCCTCGTCTCGGGACTCAACATCGCATGCCGGGCCGCCGGTCAAGAGGGTGATGAGATTCTCACGGCCGTTCCCGTTTACCCCCCCTTCCTTACGGCCCCGGGCCATGCAAACCGCCGGCTCGGGACGATCCCCATGATCTCGGATGGAAGCCGCTGGATCATGGATCTCGATGCCCTCCGGGACAGGCTGACTCCCAGAACGTCGCTTTTTCTGCTCTGCAACCCTCACAATCCCTGCGGGAGGGCTTTTGAACCGGCGGAACTCTTTGAGCTGGCGGAGCGGTTTGCAGGGAACGACCGGATCATCTGCTCCGATGAGATTCACTGCGGCCTTTTGCTGGATTCGAGCATACGTCATGTGCCGATTGCCGCTCTGAGCACGGAAATTGCGGAGCGGACCATCACCCTGATGGCGCCGAGCAAGACCTTCAATATCCCCGGGCTGGGCTGCTCATTTGCGGTGATTTCCGATCCTCTGTTGAGGAAGCGCTTTCGCCGGGCCATGGCCGGCATCGTTCCACCCGTCAATCTTTTCGGATATGCCGCGGCTCTGGCCGCTTACCGGGACAGTTCGGTGTGGCACGCCGCTCTGCTGAAGTACCTCCGGACAAACAGCTCCCTGGTGGAGGAAACGATTTCCCGCCTTCCAGGCCTGTCCATGTCTTCCGTGGAGGCCACCTATCTGGCCTGGATAGATACCCGGAGCGCCGGGTTGAAGAATCCCGCCTCATTTTTCGAGAACGCCGGCGTGGGTCTTTCGTGTGGCAAATACTTCGGAGCCCCTGGATTCGTCCGGCTGAACTTCGGCTGCCCCCGAAGCATCCTCGGGGAAGCCCTGCGGCGAATGTCACAGGCAATGGAAGGCCTTAACGTTTGAACCGGACCCATAGATAGGGATTTCAAACCCGCCGCAGGCCCATCACATTTTGAAAGGGAGAGAGACATGGCCTTACCAATCAGAATCTACACCCTCAGCACCTGCAGCCACTGCAAGGCCGCCAAGAATTTTCTCAATGAATGCGGCGTCTCTTACGACTGCATTGAAATGGACCTGCTGACCGGGGATGACCGGATAGACCGCCTCAATGAAGTGTTCAAGTACAACCCCGCCCTGTCTTTCCCGACCATTCTCATTGGAGACGACATCATTGTCGGATTTCAGGAACAGCGGTTAAGGGAGGCCCTTGGATTGTGATGGACAGCCGCACTCTTTATGATACATTGAAGAAGATCAATGAACCGAAGGGATATTTTTTCAACAAGGATGAGCGGTGGGTTTTCGACCTGCTGGACAGTCTGCTGATCAACAAGGAACGCTACGGCTACATGTCCTGCCCCTGCCGCCTGGCGGCAAACGACCGTCAGAAGGATTCGGATATCATCTGCCCCTGCGCCTACCGGGAGCAGGACATCGCGGAATACGGAAGCTGCTACTGCAATCTTTACGTTTCCGGAAGCTGGAACGAATCCGATGAACACCATCCTGTCGTACCGGAGAGAAGACCGCCGGAAAGGATGTTCTGACCTTGTCACGATGGAAATCAGGAAGCCGGATACAGAAGGAAAATTCATGAATGGCGCTGAGGTCCTTGTTCAGACCGCGGTCCGGGCAGGGGTGGACGTCTGTTTCGCCAACGCGGGCACGACGGAAATTCATGTTGTCAAAGCCATGGAGAAGATCCCCGGGATCCGTCCAAGGCTCTGCCTTTTTGAAGGCGGGTGCAGCGGCGCTGCCGACGGTTACGCCCGGATGACGGGGAAGCCCGCCATGACTCTGCTTCACCTGGGGCCGGGATTCGCCAACGCCGTCGCCAATTTTCACAACGCCCGCCGCGCGGGAACGCCCATATTCAATGTGATCGGGGACCATGCGACCTGGCACCGTCCCTCGGATCCGCTCCTCAACATGGACCTGGAGAGCCTGGTGGGCACCGTCTCCGGATGGACGAGAACCTGCGACTCCGTCTTCAGGATCTCTTCCGATGCGGCTGCAGGCATTTCTGCGGCCCTCTCCGGTCGGATCGCCACTCTGATCCTTCCCAGTGATTGTTCGTGGACTGAGGTCATGTCTCCACAGATTGCCACCGCCGGCTTCAGCTTCGATCCCGTCGAAAAGACATCCATTGACGAGGCGGCTCAGCTTCTGCTCTCGTCGTTCCGTACGGCCCTTTTTCTGGGGGGTAGGGCGCTTCAAAAAGCGGGGCTTCAAGCTGCCGTCCGCGTTGCCGACTCTGCCGGCTGTGACCTCCTCACCGATGTGTTTCCGCCCAGGATGGAACGGGGGGCCGGTTACCCTGTCGTTAAAAAGATTCCCTATTTCCCGGAAGCGGCCTCGGAGCTGCTGTCCGGCTATGACGCCCTGGTCTTTGCGGGAGCCAGGGAACCCGTGGCCTTTTTCGGCTACCAGGACATGCCCGGCTGCCTGCTTTCTCCCGGCCAGAGGCGGGTTCACATCGGCACCGGGAACCAGGATGAAGTCGAAGCGCTCGAATGCCTTGCAGATGCCCTGAATGCCCAGCCTTCTCCGGTTCCGGATTCTCCGCTCATCGCTTCTTACAGCCGTCCGCCCCTTCCAGGAGGGCGCCTGACGGCAGAAACGGTCTGCCAGGCCCTGGCCGCCCTGCAACCGGAAAACGCCATTGTCGTCGATGAATCTCTGACCTCCGGGTTCGTTTACTATGCCATGTCCGCAGGTGTGGCGCCTTTCACCCTTCTCACCCTGACCGGCGGTGCCATCGGCCAGGGAATCCCCAGCGCCACCGGAGCCGCCATTGCCTGCCCGGAGCGCCCCGTCATCGATTTTCAGGCAGACGGCAGCGCCCTGTATACCCTTCAGTCCCTCTGGAACCAGGCAAGGGAAAATCTCAATGTCACAACGCTGATCTGCTCCAACCGGAGCTACAACATCATCCGGGCGGAAATGAAGCGGGCCGGCTTTTCTCCTACCGGCCCGGTTTCGGATTGCCTGGTGAATCTCGATCATCCCGAGATCGACTGGGTCCGCCTCGGGCAGGGATTCGGCGTCCCTTCCATGTCGGCCTTTACCGTGGAAGAGCTTGCCGACGGCTTCTCCCGCGCCCTTGAAGAGCCGGGTCCGCACCTGATCGAACTTGTTTTACAGGCCTGACCTTCAGGGTTTTTTTCACTGAGAAAGCCGCATTACGATAGGAGGAATTTTAAAGGACATAGATGATCCATGAATGAGAGAATCTTCGTACACCCCATTTACTCCAAGCCGAACGTCGAGTATCCCTGCCGTTGGATCTACAAGGTCATCGGAAGGGATCGTGAACAGATCGTCCTGGCCATTGAGGAAGTCATGCAGCAGCGTCCCTGCGAGATACGCTATTCCAGAAGTAGTTCAAAAGGAAAGTACCACAGCTTCTCCCTGGAAATAACCCTTCAGAGCGACGACCAGCGCCTGTCCATTTATGAATCGCTGATGAAGCACCCTGCCGTCAGGATTGTCCTGTAATCTCAATGGTCCCTGAAAAACATATCCTTACCAGAGAACTGCAGTCCAGCCAGAACGGAACGGCTATCCAGGCGGCACTTCAGGCGCAGACCTGGAAGCTCCGGTCGGAAGGCGAACTCGCCGTTCCGGTGCTTGCCGTCAATTCCCTTCTGGCCCAGGCGCTGAAAGCGGCGGAAAAGCGCGGTCATCTTCGCATCGGCCTTCAAGCCGCCGGGGAAAAGCTTGCCAGGGAACGGAAAGGCCTGCTGAAAATGGTGCGGGAGCAGGGCCTTGCCGTGGGAGAGCGTATTTCCCGATTGATCCTCGTTTCCAATGACGGAACGGAGCGGTTTTACCGGAGTGTTGAGTGGCTGGCCAAAGATCACCGATCGCGGCTGCTGGTTTGCCTGCTGGACGTACCCGGTCTTGAAATCGGCAATATCCTTTTCGGGGAGGAAAGAAACATCAAACTCCTCCTGATCGATCACAAGGATAGCGTGTCGCTTTTTTTTCACACCTTGATTTCTGAAAGACAAACAGGAGAATAAGATGCCCTATACGATCAATACAACGGCAGAGTATCACCGTGGGAAGCTTGAAACCCTCGGCTGGGAACTCACGGTGAGCAATGCCCTTCATCCTGAGAACAGCCCCTGCAGAACGATTCTCAAAGCCCCCTCTTCCTATGGGCGGCATCTTTATACGTATCTCCAGTCGGTGCTTCCAAATCCGGATTTCGTTTCTGTTCTTGAGATTGGAGGGGGCTACGGCTATCTCATGCGGGATTTTCTTGACTGCAAGCCGGATCTTAAGCCCCTCATGCTGGACATCTCTCCCGTGCTGCTGCAGAAGCAGAGGGACACGCTGAAGGATTTTGATGTGATCTACCGGCTGGGCGATTTCCTGGAGACCGACGATGCTCTCCTCAAGGGCGTTGAATTGGTCCTGATGAATGAAATCCTGGGAGATTTTCCGACCGCGGTGGATGTGCCCCGAGACATTCTCCAACACGATCTTTCCCCTCAGGCGCTGGACAACGCCCTGAAGCGGATTCGACGGCTCTTTGATTCCTACTCCCTTGGGACTCCCCAAACCGTGACGTTTCACTTCAATCTCGGCGCCATCGAGGCCGTGGAAAAACTGTGCAGAGCCGGAGTTCCAGCTATTTTTCTCGGGGAGCACAGCTGCGAGGCCTCCATCCCGGAGCATTTCGCCCGCTTCATCCGTGTCGAAGCATCAGACAGCCCGCAGCGGATCGCCCTCAAAGGACACGATGAATACACGATCAAAATGTCTCACCTCCAGAAAGTGGCGGAATCCTATCATTACCGGATCCTTCGCGGCCCTTTCGCCGACTTTCTGGACGTCAGCTATTCCGACTCCCTGCTGGCCCTTTTGACAAATCAGGAGGAAGCCGATGACCGAGACGAGATCCTGATACATTTCCTCGGGGATCTGTTCCAGTATGAATACCTGATCCTTTTGCGGTAGAAAAGGCACGACGGTTCTCTGTTCCGCAATCTTCGAACCCGGGAGGGGATGGAGAGGATGAATCGCACCATGAATCGGATCTGGCGCCTTTGCTGGAAGGACCTGCCACTCATCAATTTTCTGTTTCTGGCGGTGTCTGTATCATCGGCGGTACGCCTCAATCTGTCGCCGCCACGGGATGATCTCTATTGGACATTTGTTTTTCCCCTGGCGGTTACTGCTGCCCTCTGCCTGGCTCGTTTCCGGAACGTCGATCATCTCGAACGGGCCTTCAACCTGACGATTCTTCTTGGGACCTCGTTCATCCTCGCCGCTATGTACTTCGCAGCCAAACCCAAACCAATGACGACCGACGAGTTGCTCTGCCGCTATGAGTTCAGCGCCCTTGCCAATGCCGCTTTGATCGGAGTGCACGCCTGGCGGCGAAGCGGCAGACTGGCGGCCCTTTTCTTCGGGCCGGTCGCCGCATACGGAGCCGTTCTCGAAAATGGAGGCATTTTGCTCGGGTATTTTACCGAAGTGGGCTACTCGATGTATCTCCGGCCCTTTCCGGCGCCGCTGGCCACCATGGCCGGCTGGATCACGGTATTCTATCTGGTGATGTCCCTTACGTGGGAATTTCGTCTCTGCATCCCATGCCTGGCCCGCTCGGCCATCGGCTCGGCTCTCGTGGCTACAGCCTGCGCACTCTGCATGGATTTCCAGCTCGATCCCCTGGCAACAGCGGCCGGATTCTGGCAATGGAACCACCTTTTGACGCTCCGCCTGCTCGGCGTGCCTTTGCTCAATTTTGTCGCCTGGGCAAGCGCCGTCTTTCCCTTTTCGCTCATGATCCTCAGTCTGCAGACGCGGCAATCCATCGAGCCGGAAGTTTTGGGGTGCGCCGAAAACCTGAAGAGGGTCTGGCGGCGTATTCCGCTCGCCCTGGCGGCTTCTGCGGTTCTCTTCTTCGCCTCAATGGCCGTTTTCGAGGGCGGATTCTCCGGACCAACCTTTGCCGTCCTGGAGAACACGCTGCGAAACTACGGATGCGCACTTAATTAGGATATTGACAAAACATTGGAATCAGTATATCAGCCTACTTCTGTGTTGTTTGCGTGCCGCAAACGGACTTCGAGGCGCGGGCCCATAGCTCAATTGGAAGAGCCACCGGCTCATAACCGGTAGGTCCCTGGTTCGAACCCAGGTGGGCCCACCATTTCAAAACGCAGGAAGTGGATCCGGAGTTCGCATTTCATTGTTCTAAAGAGATACGATGGGAAAGATGATCTTCAGTTCAAGAGTCCATTCATCATTATGCCAGTCACAAGGATCGTCATCTTGGACTATCAGGCCGGATTAAGGAAAATGCACCGTTAAATGGTGCATTTTTTATTTCTGCTGTTTCAAAAAGGGGGATATTTTTTTAATTGAACAAGCATTTGTCATCGCTTATTGCTTTGCAGAACATGGATGCTGAGGCGGGAAAGCTGAAAAAACAGAAGAATGACCTTCCGTTGCGCCTTAAACAACTGGATGAGGCAAACGAGAGATACAACCTTGAGTTTGAAGAAAACAAGAAACGATACGATGACGTTTTAGCACAGCACAAGGAACTGGAATCCAGGCTAAAAAAAGGTTCGGACTCTTTGAGCAAAGCAAAGGATCGACTTGGCGAAGTCAAGACAAACAAGGAATACCAGGCGATACTCAAGGAAATAGAAAGCATTGAGACGAAAAACAGTGAAGTTGAAACGGAGATCATCTGTCTGCTGGAAGAAATAGATACCCGCAAAGGGATTTTTCAGGAGAAGGAAAAGGCAAAAGAGCAGCATAACCGTCAATATGAGGTTGAAAGACAGAATATCGCCAGGGAGATTGATTCTCTGGATGAAAAGATTCTGATGTGCTCCCAGGAGCTCAAAAAGATCCTGGAAAGCATCCCCAAAGATCTTACCAAGCGCTATGATATGATCAAAGCGGTGAATCATGGAACAGCCGTTGTCTCCGTATGGAAAGGCGTCTGCGGAGGCTGCTTCATGAATATCCCCCCCCAGCTTTACAATGAACTCCAGAAAACCGATGATCTGATCTCCTGCCCGAACTGCAGCAGAATTATTTATTGGCAGAACAAGGAATAAGAGACCAACGCCGCCCAGTGGCGCTTTGACATAGAGTAAATCTGTCGAACTTGCTTCGGATGCTGTGCCGCAGATCGAGATACGGATTTTTCCTTCCCGATCAGTCCTTTCTTGAAGCTTCCTCCCCCTTTTTTTCCAGGGATATTTTTTCCGGATGTGTGCAAATCGATGGACTATTCTCCGAATCGGACGGGCAATCGCCCCTTAGCCCGATTGAAGGCCGTACGGAAAAGATTTGAAAAGAATGTCCAGTGCCGTTAAAATGCAATCTTAAACGGGTGTTGGAGTAGATCAGATGATCGCTGGCCTGCATGTCAGGCGAGAGGAAAGTCCGGGCTCCGCAGGGCAGGATGGTCGCTAACGGCGACTGGAGGCGACTCTAAGGAAAGTGCCACAGAAAAAATACCGCCCGATGTGATCGGGTAAGGGTGAAAAGGCGAGGTAAGAGCTCACCGTTTTCCGGGTGACCGGAAAAGCTTGGTAAACCCCATCCGGAGCAAGACCGAATAGGAGAACATTGTAGAGCGGCCCGCTCGACGTTCTCGGGTAGTGTCGCTGGAGACAGCAGGCAACGGCTGTCCTAGATGAATGATCATCGCCATATTCCGGGAGACCGGGATGTGGAACAGAACCCGGCTTACGGTCTGCTCCGACCCCGTTTTCAACACTTGACCGGAATCCCCTCGGCTCTGCCTTTCCCTCTTTTCCGGACAAATGCCGACACCCCGGGAAGAAGCAATCCCGAGAATCAGGTAGAGTGGCACAACGGGCTCTATCACCATCTCTGAAATAAGATACGGCCATAGTGCAGGCAGATGCTACATCCTGTCCTGCACTATGGCCGTAAACGTTTTCGGCCCGGATTATCCGGCAACCATCATGGCTCGGTATCCTGCCTGCGGGTTATCTAGGATATGCCGAGAGTTTTTTCCATCTCCAGAAGATCGATGGTCGTTTTAATGACCGTATCGGCATTGAGTGAGATGCTGTTGATTCCGCATTCCACCAGGAAGCGGGCGAATTCCGGATAATCACTGGGAGCCTGACCGCAGATTCCGATCTTCTTTCCCATCGCCTTTGCCTTTGCAATCGCCGTCCGGATCAGTTCCTGCACGGCGGCATTTCTCTCATCAAAAATGTGGGAAATTTCGGCGGAGTCTCTGTCCAGCCCAAGGGTCAGCTGGGTCAAGTCGTTGGAACCGATGGAGAAGCCATCGAAGATCTTGCCGAATTCTTCGATCAGAATGACGTTGCTGGGAATCTCCACCATCATGTAAACTTCCAGGCCATTTTCCTTCTGGACCAGCCCTTTTCCCGCCAGCACGCCGAGGACCTTTTTCCCCTCATCAACCGTTCGGCAGAACGGAATCATGAGCTTTACATTCGTGAGTCCCATTTCATTCCGAACTTTTTTCATGGCTTCGCATTCCAGGGCAAAGGCATCGCGATACTTGTCGTCATAATATCTCGAGGCCCCCCGGAATCCGATCATGGGGTTTTCCTCTTTTGGTTCAAAGTAAGAGCCGCCCATCAGGTTCGCATATTCATTGCTCTTGAAATCGCTCATGCGCACAATGACATCGTTGGGGTAGAAGGCGGCACCGATTTTTGCGACGCCCTGTGCCAGGACATCGACGAAGAAGTCGCTCTTCTTCTCGTAGCCCTTTGTCCTCCTCTCGATTTCCTTGCGGGTGGCTTCATCGTTCACCCGGTCGAAATGAATCAGCGCAAGCGGATGGATGCTGATGAAGTTGTTGATGATAAATTCCAGCCGCGCCAGTCCGACGCCGTCGTTGGGAATGGCCGCCAGCGAAAAGGCATTGTCCGGACTCCCCACATTCAGCATGATCTTGGTCTTCGGACGCTCCATATTCTGAACGTTGACCGTCTGCACTTCATATTTCAGCAGGCCCTCGTAGACATTTCCCACTTCACCTTCCGCACAGGACACCGTTGCCTGGGTAACGCCCACCAATTTTTCCGTGGCATCTGCACTGCCGACGATGCAGGGAACTCCAAGCTCGCGGCTTACGATTGCGGCGTGACAGGTTCTTCCTCCCTTGTTGGTGACAATGGCTGCCGCGATTTTCATAACGGGTTCCCAGTCAGGATCCGTCATATCGGTCACCAGGACTTCTCCCTTCTTGAAATTGCGGATATCCGTGACGGATTCGATGATGTTGACCGGTCCCGAACCGATCTTCGATCCGACGCTCGTGCCCGTGACCAGCGGGGTGCCCTGCTCAAGAAGCACATAACTCTCCAGGATGCTGGCATCCTTCTGTGATTCCACCGTTTCCGGCCGTGCCTGAAGAATGAAGAGCTCACCGGTTACACCGTCCCTGCCCCATTCGATGTCCATGGGCTTGAAGTATCCCGCCTGCTGGGAATAATGGTCCTCGATGATGGCTGTCCAGCGGGCCAGGGTGAGAACTTCCTCTTCCGTTACGCAGAAGCGCTCCCGCTCCTCCGGAGAAGTCGGAACGATCTCGGTGGGTTTGTCGCCGCCAGTGGCATAAATCATCTTTATTTCCTTGGACCCGAGCTTTTTCTGAAGAATGGGTTTAAACCCCTGCTTCAGGGTCGGCTTGAAGACGTAATACTCATCAGGATTGACGATCCCTTGAACAACTGTCTCTCCCAGTCCGTGGGCCGCCGTCACCAGGATGGCATCCTTGAAGCCCGATTCCGTATCGATGGAAAAAATGACGCCCGAGGCGCCCACGTCGGAGCGGACCATTTTCTGTACGCCGATTGACAGCGAAACGGACATGTGGTCAAAGCCTTTGTCGACACGGTAGGAAATGGCACGATCTGTAAACAGCGAGGCAAAACATTTTCGGCACGCATCGATCAGCGCTTCATTTCCCCGGATGTTGAGATAGGTTTCCTGCTGTCCCGCAAAGCTGGCATCCGGCAGGTCTTCGGCTGTAGCCGAACTGCGGACGGCCACGTCCGTATTCTCGCCATACTCCTGGCAGAGCTTCTGGTAACTGTCGATAACCTCCTTTTTGAGGTCTTCCGGAAATTCAATATTATAAATCAGCGAACGGATCTGCTTTCCCTTGGAGCTGAGATTCTGCAGATCATGTGTATCCAGATCGGAAAGAATCTTGTGGATCTGATCACTCACCCCGGCTGATTTCAGAAGATACTGATAGGCGTGCGCCGTAACGGCATACCCGTCAGGAATATTAACCCCCTTGGGGCGGAGTTCACGTCTCATCTCTCCAAGAGAAGCGTTCTTTCCTCCGACTTGGGGTATATCTTTCAACTCTAGATCATCAAACCATATCACAAGTTTATCTTCCATTTTACCCCCTTCTCCCTAAGGACACTGATGTTTGATCTGCCATTATATCCTCCTAATGCTGTTGTTTATTGTGCGTCTTGCGTGGAATGTACTTGATGGGATGTGTATGAACATACATCTTTTCTTATATACCAGCCATAGACGATAAAGTCAATTAAAATATTGATTAATAACATAATTTTACTGCATTTAATATGATTACAACATAGCTATAATGAGAGCGCTGAAATGAATATAAACCTCATGTCATGAATATTAAGATAAAAAAAGCCGGTCAAATAACCGGCTTTTTTTATTTCCCTTGAATCTGCTGAAGAACCTCGTCTCAGCTTTTTTCTCCGTGAAGAATTTTTTTGATACATTCTTCAGCCCAGTGCAACACCGCACCAAAACAACGTCAGCAGAGATTGAATTCCTCTCGCGTCAAGCCCTCTCTTCCGGTTGCCGGCTGTTTTTAGTGGCTTCGAAAAGCCCTCGTTAAACAACCCGTGACCGGCAGCACGCCTTAACCGGCGATGAAGTACTTCATGTAGGGGTTCGCATACAGAAGAACCAGCGAAACGACCAGAGCGTAAATGGCGACTGATTCAGCCATGGCCATACCGACCAGCATGGTCATCATTACTTTGCCCTGGACACCGGGATTTCTTCCGACAGCCTGGCAGGCGCCGCTTGCGGCATTACCGATACCGGCACCGGCTCCGATGGCTCCGCCGCCGATCGCGATTCCAGCACCAACCATGGCGCCGACTGCAAAGATAACCTTAATGTAGGACTCGCTGCCGGGCGCAGCAGCTTCAGCGGCGCAGACTACCGACGCCGTCAAGAGCACGGCCGCCATTGTTAAGCATGTAACCATTGTTTTCCGAATCTTTGTGATCATCTTCTTTCTCCTTTTCTCCTTAAATAGTTCTTATTCCTTTGCTCCCCCTCATCAAAATACATGATACCGGGAGACTGAGGAACCATCTAGGCGGCTATGCGTAGCAAAACACGCACCATTCTTTGTCATGCGGGTTATATATTTGTTAATCACTCGTTAATACGTGCTGTTTTGAAAATTTTCACTCTCGTCAGCTTCACCGGGGATGGCTGCCAATAACACATTTCATTGAATGCAACATTAAAAATGAATGGGCGGATTGAACGAAAATTGAAACACAACAGAGCGCATGACGGCCCTTCCAGAAGCCCTGTGAGGAAATCGTCACGGGTCTGTTACTCATTGATAGTACAAGGCAATCATCATTTCCAATCCTGTTCGGAAATCAGCCTTTTTGTCTTGACAGTCATGCATTGTTCATGTTAAAGCCACGCCACTTCGATTAAGGAAGGAGATTGAGAGCATTGACTAAGATTTTGGAGAAAGTGGATTTATCTGAGAATGTGGTCAAGATGGTACTTGACGCCCCCGCAATAGCCAAAAAACGAAAGGCGGGTCAGTTTATAGTCCTCAAGATCGACGAAAAGGGGGAAAGAATTCCCCTGACGACCGTGGACGCGGACCCCGAAAAGGGGACCCTGACCATCATATTCCAGGTCGTAGGAAAAACGACGGCCAAGCTGGCAACAATGAAAGCGGGCGATGAATTGATGGATCTGCAGGGGCCGATGGGGAGGCCCACCCATCTTGAAGGCGTCAAGAATGCCGTCTGCGTTGGTGGAGGAGTCGGTGTGGGAGTTGTTTATCCCATCGGAGCCGCCCTGAAAAAGCAGGGGGCGAAGGTTACATCCATCATTGGTGCTCGAAACAAGGAGTTGCTTATCCTGGAAGAGGAAATGAAGGGCATCAGCGACAATCTGATCGTGACAACCGATGATGGAAGTTATGGCATTCATGGGTTTGTCAGCGATGCTTTGAAGACGTTGATTGAATCCGGTGAAAAGATCGATGAAGTCTTCGCAATCGGCCCGGTGCCCATGATGAAGGCCGTGGCGGCAGTAACAAAGAATTATGGCATCAAGACCACGGTCAGCCTGAATTCCATCATGGTGGATGCGACAGGCATGTGCGGTGCCTGCCGTGTGGCGGTTGGCGGAGAAACTAAGTTCGCCTGTGTCGATGGCCCTGAATTTGATGGCCATGCCGTTGATTTCGATCTGCTGGCGAGCCGTTTGAGAATGTATATGACCCAGGAAAAAGAATCGATGGACAATTACAGGTGTGAATGCCATGGAAAATAACGAAAAGAAAGAAAAAAAAGAAAAAGTACCGCGGCATAAGATGCCGGAGCAGGATCCCAAGGTAAGGATCCACAACTATAACGAAGTCCCTATCGGCTATTCGGAAGAAACGGCCATGAAAGAGGCGGAACGCTGCATTCAGTGCAAGAAACCGGGTTGCCGCACCGGCTGTCCGGTAGGCGTTGACATCCCCGCCTTTGTAAAACTGATTGCCGAGGGGAAATTTATCGAAGCCGCCTGGAAGCTGAAGGAAGACAGTGCGCTTCCTGCAGTGTGCGGCCGTGTCTGTCCGCAGGAGAGTCAGTGCGAGAAATTCTGCATCCTTGGTAAAAAGGATGAGCCTGTGGCCATCGGTCGTTTGGAACGGTTCGCCGCAGACTTCGAGCGGAACAGCGGTCAGGTAAAGATTCCTGAAATTACTGCCAAGAACGGCAAGAAGGTGGCTGTTGTCGGAGCAGGTCCTGCAGGACTTACCGTTGCCGGCGACCTGATCAAACTGGGGTACGAGGTGACGATTTATGAAGCCCTTCATAAACCGGGTGGAGTGCTCGTTTACGGCATCCCCGAGTTCCGTCTCCCCAAAAGCATCGTTGAAGCGGAGATCAACTATCTCGAGAAACTGGGAGTCAAGGTTGTGTGCAATGCGGTGATCGGCCGGCTGGAGACCATCGATGAGCTCTTTGCGGAAGGCTACGATGCCGTCTTCCTGGGTGTGGGCGCCGGAGCCCCCGTTTTCATGGGCATACCGGGAGAAAACCTCAGCGGCATCTACTCGGCCAACGAGTACCTGACCCGCTCCAACCTGATGAAGGCCTATCTGTTCCCCGAATATGACACGCCCATTGTCCGCGGAAAGAATGTCGCTGTCATCGGTGGCGGCAACGTGGCCATGGACTCCGTGAGAACCGCCCTTCGTCTCGGCGCGGACAATGCCTACATTATTTACCGGCGCAGTGAAGTCGAACTTCCCGCAAGAGCAGAAGAAGTTCATCACGCAAAGGAAGAAGGCGTCCAGTTCAAACTGTTGACCAATCCTGTCGAATACATCGGAGATGCGAACGGCTGGGTTACGGGAATTAAGTGCGTCGAAATGGAACTTGGCGAACCCGATGAATCCGGTCGCCGGAGACCCGTCGAAAAGAAGGGGTCTGAATTCGTCATCGATGTGGACACGGTCGTTGTTTCCGTGGGAACCAACGCCAACCCGATCATCCCCATGACAACGCCCGGTCTTGAAACGAACAAGTGGGGCTACATCGTGGCCGACGAGGAAACTGGAAAAACGAGCCGCGAGGGCGTTTACGCCGGCGGTGATATCGTCACCGGATCAGCAACCGTCATCCTGGCCATGGGTGCCGGGAAGAAGGCCGCTGCATCAATCCACGAATATCTTTCCAATAAATAGAATCAGGAAAAACGAGGAGAGATCCTCAGCCTTTTAAAACAAAACCCTTTCCTCAGCGTTCTTTGGGGGGAAGGGTTTTTTCTATCGTTATCGCCACACGTCGCACAGACACAGAGGCCTCATCAATCAAAGCCCAAATAGGGCATCGGAGGCAAATAGCCACTGTTCTCCCAC
Organism: Syntrophus sp. PtaU1.Bin005; assembly: GCA_002067745.1. Lineage (GTDB taxonomy): Bacteria > Desulfobacterota > Syntrophia > Syntrophales > Syntrophaceae > Syntrophus > Syntrophus buswellii. Next base: position 2,989 of record MVRU01000037.1, on the reverse strand, counting down.
ATCCTCGCCGCTTCCGAGATGGAGCTCCCCTCTGGTTGGCAACGCTCACCGTCATGCTCTCGCGGCCGCAGCATACGGCATCCATAGGGGCGTTCCTGCCAGGACAGTTCGCAACCGTTATCATTGTGGAAGATGCAACCAGCCATCCGGTCACGATATTTGTAATGCGGACGAATCACCCGAGCCCTTATGTCTGAATCCAAGAGCAGGATTACACCGTACTTGCCGCTGTTCAATGCCTCCATGACCGCCTCCGCGGACCCAAACTCCGAAGGCAGACAGTGTCCGGGCTGTATCTGACAGCATTTACCTCTGCAGCGCACGCACATCTCGGTCTCCCGGTATCCTTCTCTCATTTCCCCGGCACTTACCGGATTCCCTGATAAAAATGAATGATCTTCGGCCATGGTATGTTTGTCCTTTGCTGACAACAGCTTCTGAAATCGTGAGAACTCTTTTAAAGAAAAGAGGAGCCATGTAATACTTTATTAGGATCATCTGGTTGCTGAATTTTTTCCTTGATTATGTTGAATCCGTTTTTCAATGACTTTATCTACCAAAGCGACGAAAAAATTGATCATTCACTTGATTTCTTAATGTTCGAGAATAGCTGTCATATTCAGTGAACAGCCCGATGTGGACCCTCATGCCGGTGGGTGTGGAAGGGGTTTGGAAGGCTGAAGAAGAGCCCCCCCGCCCACTCGATTAGCCATCATTCATTCGTTGGCTAACATCAAATAGCCTCGCATACCTTAGTGAGAATCTCTTGCCGACTCTGCTCGTCTTGTTTTTGGAAAAATTCACGAATTTGCCTTTTTACGTCTTCCTTGTCAACCAGATCACACAAGGCCTCAATTGCTTCCTCTCCACCCCCCCCCAAAAAACTGACCCCTCGGGTAACGCATGGTTTGGTGTGTCAATTCCAAAACCACCTTCAATGCACCATATTGTTTCTCTGCCTTTATCATACGCGCCACAGGCGGAATGAAACGATCGAGCACGTAAGGTAAATAACCCAAGCCCATGAAAAAGCCGATTTCATGGAGTTTCTCATCGATGAGTTTATAATGCGCCGCATCATCAGATGGTGACGTTTCTTCAAGTATCAATCTTGCTATGCCGAAAGTATTGATAATCTCAGTGAGCACTGCCTCGCGTCCAAGCATATTATCGGGAGTGACATGCCTATCCCAACATGGCGCATAGGGAAAGGACACGGGAATAGGAGGCTTGTCTAACGGTGGGTAAACTAGTTCCTTATCCTGATCGGTAGTCATTTCTTTGTATGGAATGCGAATCCTGGTATAGTATCGCGCATTCGTCTCTGACGACATTTGGACACATACATCCTCGGCGCCTTCCGCATGAGCGCCGTAGCGACGGAATGGTTCATTGTTAAGCTGCAAAAGTGGATAATGAAATGTATTAGGGGACAGCCTGACTTTAAGCCGAAGGAAAATAGGAGGTGCCGCTGGTGCGGTGTAATCGATTTTCGTTTCTGGTTCACACTTTTCAACAATCAAATTCATCTCAGGAACTTTTACGGCTCCACCACCTATATTCATCAGACAAAAGTTCAGTTCATTATCAGATACCGGATATTTGGGATTATATTCAGGCTCACTGATTATAAGCTTAGGTACAGTCAATGCGCTTTTCGTCTCTTCGACCAATTTTACAACAGAGCCAATAAGAGCATTCAGACGGTCTACATCCTCGCCTAATGCAGTCAGCCCATGAAGAAAATCATCGTCAGAACGTTGCATATCCTGTAGAAGTTCCAAAACATCCCCTATGCCCGGTCCGCCTGCAGCTCTTGACTTTAGTGCTTGTTTGACCGCTTTCGAAAGAATCGTGCCCACCAGGGGCACCGGTATTTTTTTTAGTTCCTCGCTGAGCAATTCAACTGCTGTTTCTTTGGCGGCTTCAGCCAAATCACGTGGAAATTTGGATAGTATTCCGTCGACTTGCTTTCGTGCTTCTGTGAGCCATTCCATTTTCAGCCTCCTTGATAGGCATTTTGGGAATCTTGGTGCAAGAGATGGCTAATAATTAATATCCGAACTTCGCTTTTTTCCGATTTATTGTTACCATAATTAGGAATTTAAATTTTTTAAAATAAGTTTTATGTCTTATATTTTCATACATATAGCAATCTACGGAACTTCGAATATCATGGAAATAAGGACTAAAAGCGATCTTCTTAATTTATGGAAATTTTGTCAAAGATTGTCGTTCGAAATCAAGTAATTTTATCCATAGCGACGCGTAACTGACTAGAGGTGGTCTGGGTGGTCAATTTTGGGTTATCACAACCACCAGGCAAACTGTTTAAACTGTCTATCTGGATTCCATGGATCCCAATCCCACTATTGCCATAACTCCCAATCGAATTAACGCCAAAGAAATGAGTCAAAGAAATGATTTCTATCCAATGTCAAAATTGATAAGCAACTATTTTTAGTTTTCTCTTTACGGCAATGAAATTGAATTCTGTAAGGAACACGATAGGCATCCGGAAAAATCTTTCAAGGGTTCCTTCAACATCCGTCTCACCTCAGAACTTCATCAAATACTTGTGTAGCACGCCTTGTCGGAAGGGTTGACACTGAATAATTTTGTATGATCGTCTGCATCGTTAAGTCCGCTCACCATGGGTTCGATTCCCATGCACTCCCGCCATTTATTCAATAATTTCAAAATATATTCTGGGCATGAAAAGAAAACGGAACGAACATGCTTTGCTGTGATTGGCCGAATTCGTCCTACGGCATAAAAAAAAGAGAGTACGAATAATCCGTATCCTCTTTTTTATTGGTCGGGGCTGCTGGATTTGAACCTGAATAACGTTGCAATATAATCTATCAATTTAATAATTGGTAATGACAACCGAAAATTGACCACCTGTGATAATCGAATTTTGACCACCCAGAGCAGTGTTTATACTTTGGGATGACGGGCAGGTCATCCCCTGTCTTTCTTATTGATC